>CALCSH010000340.1 GCA_937893815.1 uncultured Anaerolineae bacterium
CTGTCCGTTTTACGGTTTGGCAAAAGAGCGAGTCAGCATCCGTGCTTCAGGCAGAAATCATCGAACCGACCAATCCGTCGACACAATCGCGTAACCTTACACTCAATCAACGCTACAGTTTCTCCAGTTTCGTTGTGGGATCCAGCAATCGGCTGGCGCATGCGGCATCGTTGGCTGTGGCCGAAAAACCAGCCCACTCGTATAATCCGCTCTTTTTGTATGGCGGGGTAGGCCTGGGAAAAACCCATCTGTTGCATGCTATCGGCAATCAGTGCTTGCAAAAAGAACTCAATGTTTTATACGTATCTTCCGAAGAATTCACCAACGATCTGATCGGTGCGATACGCTCCCATACCACCCAGGCATTTCGCGAAAAGTATCGCTATATCGACGTTTTGCTGATCGATGATATTCAATTCATTGCCGGTAAAGAATCCACCCAGGAAGAATTTTTCCATACGTTCAACACAGTGCACGGCCAAAACAAGCAAATTGTGATGACATCCGATCGCCCACCCAAGGCAATGGTCACCCTGGAAGAACGCTTGCGCTCGCGCTTTGAATGGGGTTTGGCTGCCGATATTCAGCCGCCTGATTTCGAAACCCGGATGGCGATACTACATTCCAAAGCCGAACGGGCGGGCTTCAACATTCCCGGTGAGTTTATCGCCGTTATTGCTCGAAAATTCCAGTCGAATATTCGCGAGTTGGAAGGTGCACTCACCCGGGTGGCAGCCTATGCCGATTTACGCAATATGGAAATTGATACAGAATTGATCAATGCCGCACTGGCCGATTTACTGCCTCACCGCACCGAAATTCTGCCAGAGCAAATCATTGATGCGGTTGCCAGTGCCTACAAAGTGCCCGTGGAACGTATTCTCGGCCGCGAGCGAACGCAATCGGTTGCACGTCCCCGCCAGATCGCCATGTACCTGATCCGCGAAGAAACCAATTCATCGCTGCCGCAAATTGGCAAGGCATTGGGTGGTCGTGATCACACCACAGTCATGTACGGCCACGAGAAAATTGCGGATTTGCTCGAGCGTGACGACCGTCTGCGCCGCCAGGTGCTGAATATTAAGGAAAAACTCTATAATTAGCACCTTTAAAGTGAATCGAACAGCCCTTCGATAGACTGAGCGAAGGGCTGTTTTCGTTTCCCGACACTTCTACTCGTAGCGCATAAAGGCGAAAACGTGGTGACTCTCTTGGCGAGCAATTGAAGCTTGCCCTATCCGTATGCTACTTCTCTGGCCTGCGTTTCTGAAATCGCTCGCCTAGCCAGCCAATCGCATTTTTTACCCACGCCAACCAGGGAAGTTTTGAACCATTATCTTGATCTTCCTCGGCCACCGGCCATGGGTCCTGATCAAGCATTTTGCGGGTCAGGTAGCGCCCAACCAGGGTTATCGTGGCCAGTACAGGGGCGGCCAGCACAACCCCCAGCAGTCCTAATAAATTCAGCGCGATGATTGCGGCCACCAACACAGCCGCAGGATGTACGCCCAAACTTTCGCCCATGATCTTGGGAGCCATAATACTATCCAAAATCTGGTCGACGATGATCACAATCACAAAGACTAAAATCAAGTACTGGGTAGCCGCTAACCCAAAGTGATTGTCTTTTTGAAAAGAAATCACCAATAACAGCACAATCCACGTAACCCATTGCCCCACATAGGGCACAAATCGGGCAAACCCGGCCAGCAAGGCCAACCCCATAACATAGCGCACATCCAGAGCGATCAACAAAAAAGTGTACAGGATCAACGTTAACGTAAAAAGAATGACCTGACCGCGTAAAAAGGCATTCCAGATGCGGCTCAACTCGCGTCCCATACGGTGAATATCGGCATCGTAACCGGGCAAATCAATCGCCAACAGGTCATTCGACACACGGCCCATATCAGCAAGAATAAAATACGCCAGCAACAGAATGAAAAAACTCTGCCCGACAATCGTCAGCGTGCCCGTGGCAACTGTCGTCAGCACATTACCCGCCTGCCCCAGCATGGGCCGTACCGTCGAAATAACTTCCTGCGTCAATGTCTCAATATTCGTAGACAAGTATTGCGACATATCCAAATCAAACGGGCCAATTTTATAGGGTGTTGTTGTCCAGGTATACACCAATTCAGGCAATTGATTGATAAACCGTTCGATCACGTTAATCAGGCTTTCCAATTGTTGCACCAGTGCGAAACCGGTTAGTGTGAATCCCGTAACAAGGAGAATGATCAGAAGCAGGAAAACAATATTCACTGACCAACGCCAGGACATATGCGTGGTTTGTTTGGTCAGGGTTACAACGGGATATAATAAATACGTCGCGATCACCGTCATGATCAACAACGGAAAAATGCTTTGAAAACGAATCAAAAAAGCGGCCAAAAGCGCCACGGAGGTCAGTCCAAACACCAATTTTAAATTTGCGCTCCAGAGTGGAGACGGCTGTGATGAATCCGGTGATGCCTTCATGAATTAACCCCCGTCACTGCGTAACTGCGCTTGCACGACAATCCGCTGATCATCCACCAAATAGGGGAAACAAGAAATCAACGTCACTACAGGCTTTGGCGTTGCATCTAAAAACTCCACCTGAGTTGGCTCGACAATATCGGTATTGTAAATCACATAGGTATAAACTCGCTGCTGCGTGTGGATCACGATCTCGTCACCGGGTTTTAACTGATCGAGGTGACGAAAGATTTCGCCAAAAATATCGTTATGTGCCGAAAGAACCAGATTGCCATTCGCGCCGGGGTCTGATGAGCCGATATATTGCCCCACGCCCTTTTTTAGTTGCTCCCATCCATCACCCTGCACAATCGATGCATCCACTCCGATGGCTGGAATTTGAATCCGGCGGGCCTGTTCTGGCCCCGGTGTGGGGATGGGCAAATTGGCCAGGGATTGCACCAGGGGGCGCAGATGCTCGGGGATTTCCGATTCATTGGGTTGTGCAAGCCCCTCAATGGGAGGCGTGTGCCCGGAGGGCAGCACCACCGCCCGGATCAAGGGGGTGGGTGTTAAAGTGGGCTGTTCCAACGCCCGAGCGACTTCCTGATTCAATTCCTGAATAACTTCCAATCCATTGAATAATACAAATACCAAACCCAGCACGGCCAGGATTTCAATTGACAGCAAGAAATAATCAAGCACCCGGCGGCGTGGTTGATGAGCATCTTCATCGCTGTCACTCACGCTGCCTGTGCGCAAATTATCTAAGGAAGGAGCATCCAGGTCGGAAGCCAGCGTGACCACGCGTCCGGTTTTGCGAAAGCGTTCCAGGCGCTCCTGACGCGCGGTGCGTTGTTTCTCCACCAATAGACGGCGAAGTTCTTCAACAGATAAATCTTTGGGAGTTTTTTTCCGTGCCACGCCAAGATTATACCAGCGACTCTATCGGAACCAAATCGCAAATCAAAGGCTCTTTGGGAATCGCCGTGGTAGTAATACAGATACGGACATCCACCACGGCGATTCCCAGAAAACCAGTCAAATCGCTCTCTTTGCATGTGTGATTTTATGCTTTGTCCTATTGGGAAAGCGACAGCCAAGCGGGTAGCTATTTTGTCCAGATATTCCTGACATTATTCACCTTGTTTACACATACTGAAAATGGTTCAATAGGAACTGCAGATTTTAACGATTCAGTAGCGACCCAGCCTCGAATAGAGAGAATAGTCAAACAACATATTTGACTTTTGCGTCCCTACTGATATACTACGAATATATCAAACATCATCAAATTCCCATTGAATGCGTTACCGCTCCACTCTCGATGTATTTAACATAAGGAGAATCTAAGCTATGTCCCTGTTTTCCCCTCCCCGTTATCAAGCTCCCTTCAAACCCATGCACCGCGACGATATTACGCCCTTCATGAAAGTTTTTACGGCTGGCGAAGGGATGATTAAAGGTGTGCTGTTTGGTTGCCGCATGTGCGGAAACTGCATTCTGCAAGAAACAGCTTTCATTTGCCCAATGACCTGTCCCAAGGGTCTGCGCAACGGACTTTGCGGGGGCGCAACTCCTGAGCGCTGCGAAGTAGATCCTTCACGCCCATGCACCTGGCACAAAATTTACGAACGTGCCGAAAAATTGGGGCGCACCGAAAAACTACTCGAAATCAACGCCCCCCTGGATGGCGAGCGCGTTGGCCGTGAAACCTGGCTCGATGCGGTCGATACCTGGAAAGAAACCGAAGAAAGCCCCAAATTTGTCGAATTCTTCACCAACCGCTCGAAATTTGATCATGATTGGGAGCACGTTTTTTACAATGTCCGCCAACCCGAGTGGTGGCAAGGCGACAGTGAATACCACGCTCCAACCTATAGTGAGCCGATTTCAATTCTGGAAGCCAACCTGCGCACCGGAGAGTTTGTCTGCACCGGCGAGATTGCCCCGCCATTAAGCGCTTCGGGCGCCATCATCCTCAAAAAGGTGGGTTTCCTGGCCGATTATGTCGCCGCGGCAAACTTCACCGACAACGCTTCCGCCTCGGCGCGTATGGGCAGCCTGGCCTCCAGTAAAATCTGCCTGGACGCGGGCATGGAACCGGTGATGCAACTCCAGGCGCGTGATCGCAGCCGTGTGGTCATCGAGTCGGATGCGATGGGCGCGGCCGGTTTGGGCATTCACAATATTCTTTGCCTTTCTGGCGATCACCACCGCTTTGGCCCAGGGCCGGTCACCAAGCCCGATCAATTCGATATGGACGCCGTGCAAATGTTATGGATGCTGCGACGAATGCGCGACGAAGGTAGATATATCGATGGGCGAGCCATAAAACATACCCCAGCACTCTTCCTGGGGGCAGCCGCTTCTCCTTTTGGGGCTTACCCCAAATACGAAGCCATCCGCGCCGAGAAAAAAATCAACGCCGGGGCGCAATTCATCCAAACTCAACCCGTCTTCGATTATGACCGCTTCCTGGTCTGGCTCGAGGAACTCGACAAGCGCAACTTACTCGACAAAGTCTATATTCTGGCTGGAATGATCCCCATGAAGAGCGCCCGCGCAGCTCACTTTATGGTCGATGTTCCCGGTGTATCCATCCCGAAAGAGATCGTGGCGCGCATGGACGCGGCTGGGGATAAAGACGGTCAGGCAGAAGAGGGTGTTGCGATTGCCCTGGAAATGATCGAAAAGCTCAAAAGCACCCCCGGAATCAATGGCATCCACTTTATGGCCGTTCACTGGGAAGAAATCATTCCGCGGCTGATAGATGAAGGTGGGCTGCAAAAACCCAGTATCAGATCGCTCGAAAGCGTTCCTGCGTAACCAATCAAGCTCGATGCCGCGCCAGAAACGCTTGGCGCGGTATCTTTTTCAAAATATGGGGGAGGTTCTTCAAAAAAGCAATCATTTCGGAGGTATACAAATGCAAGACACACGAAAAAGTCGCCGCGGCAGCCGTGATAAACGACGAGAACGCGCCGAAAAAATCTCCCACATGGTGCAGCCAGTTCATAATATTCCCATCTATGAATTGGTCAACCCCGAAGGCATTGAACTGATTCACCAGAAATCGCTCGAAATTTTGCAGGAAGTGGGAATTGATTTCTATTTAGAAGAAGCCATCGCGATCCTTAAGAAAAGTGGCGTGGATGTGCGGGGCGAGACGGCCTACTTTGATGCGGATCTGATTCTAGAGTATGTGGCCAAAGCCCCAAGCGAGTTCACCCAACTGGCGCGCAACCCGGAGAATCACCTGACCATCGGTGGGGATCGCATGGTCTTCGCACCGGTCTACGGCCCGCCTTTCGTCTACGACATCCAGCGCGGCCGTCGCGAAGCCCGGTTGGTCGATTTCCAAAACTTCGTCAAGCTGGCCTATATGAGTCCCTATATCCATCACTCTGGCGGCACCATCGTTGAACCCACCGATGAACCCGATGCCACTCGCCACCTGGATATGCTCTTCAGCCACATCAAGTACAGCGACAAAGCCTTCATGGGTTCGGTGATGTCGCGCGCCAACGCCCAAGACAGCGTGCGTATCGCCGAGATTCTCTATGGAGCCAACGAAATCCGCCAAAACCCGGCCCTGATCTCGCTGATCAATATCAGCAGCCCGCGCCGCCTGGATGACCGCATGCTCGAAGCTCTGACGGTTTACGCTAAAGCGCGCCAGGCCGTGATTATTACACCCTTCATCATGGCCGGGGCCATGTCGCCAGTCTCACTGGCGGGCACATTGATTCAACAAAATGCCGAGGCTCTGGCAGGCATCGCCTATGCCCAGATGGTCAATCCTGGTACCCCGGTGGTCTACGGCTCCTTTATGACTAACGTAGACCTGAAGAGCGGCGCGCCGGTCTTCGGCTCACCCGAAAGCCAAATGGCCCTGCTGACCAGCGCCCAGATGGCGCGGCGCTACAACTTACCCTTCCGCAGCGGCGGTATGTTCGCCAGTTCTAAAGTCGCCGATGCTCAGGCGGCCTACGAATCAGTGATGACGATGCTGCCCACCGTGCAGGCACGCGTCAACTTTGTGCTGCACGCCGCCGGTTGGCTGGAAAACGGCATGACCGCTGGCTACGAAAAATTCGTCATGGATTGCGAAATGCTGGGTATGTATCACAAGCTCATCAAGGGGGTGGATCTTTCCGAAGAAGCCCTGGCAATGGACTCATTACGCAGCGTACCGCCAGGTGGACATCATCTGGGCACCGACCACACCATGCGCAACTACGAAACTGCCTTCTACCGCTCCGATCTCTTCGACTATAATGACGTCGATCAATGGGTGTTGGAAGGCAGCCAGACCGCCGAGCAGGTGGCCGCTAAAAAGGTCAAAGATTTACTTAACGGCTACGAAGCCCCCGAGTTGGATTCGGCCAAAGAAGGAGAACTGCTGGCCTTCATTGCGCAGCGCAAAACAGAACTATAAGCCGAGAAAGGGTGTGCATTGGGTGCTACGCGCCCAATGCACACCCTTTCTCAACACCCTCGCCCTGAAAAGGGCTTTCTTTTACAACACAAATTGGACTTATTTCATTATAATAACCGGATTGGCTAGATAAAGGAGAAACAGCAGCATGACTGAACGAAGAACCCCCCTCTATGAAATCCATCTTCGTACGGCCTCGCAGATGGTCAAAGGCGGCGGGGATTATATGTTCCCGCTTAGCTACACTTCCCACGTCGAGGAGCATACCAACACGCGCACCAACGTCGGTATGCAGGATTTATCCACGATGGGGGAAGTAGATCTCAAAGGCCCTGGGGCAGAGCGTCTGCTCAACCGTCTACTGGTCAACGAAATCCGCGATCTGCACCCCGGGCAAATTCGCTACTCAACGATGTGCAACGAAGATGGCGGCATCTTGGATGATGTCACCGTCTACAAATTCGCCGAGGAGCACTTCATGGTGGTGACCAGCTCCGGGCCGCGCGTTAGGACCGCCCAATGGATTTTGGAACACGCTTCCGGGATGAGCGCCTACGCCACCGACCTGAGCGGAGCCGTAGCGCTGATCTCGGTGCAGGGGCCACGCGCCCGCGATTTTTTGCTCTCCATCGCCCGGGACGCCGATCTCGAAAACTTGAAATTCTTCCACTTTACCCAAGGGTTAATCAATGACAGCAAAGTGCTGATCTCGCGCAGTGGCTATACCGGCGAGTTAGGCTATGAACTCTATATCCCCGCCGAGCAAGCCGCCGTAATGTGGGGCTACCTGCTGAGCGCGGGCAAGGAATTCGGTCTGATGCCTTACGGCGTGGCCGCTATGCAAAGCCTGCGCATCGAGAAAGCACTCCCACTCTACGGGCCAGATATTGACGAAAGCCGCAATCCCTTCGAGGTTGGCCTGAACCGATGGATTCGCTTTGACAAACGCGAATTCATCGGGCGCGAAGCCTTGCTGCAAATCCAGGATATGGGGTTGAACGAACGCTGGACGGGGCTGGTACTGGAAAGCAAAGTCCCCGCCAAAACCGGCGATCGCATCTTCTCCGTGGCCGACATCGCCACCTTGCGCGAGAAAATGTTCAGCGGCTCTGAGGCTGGCGATGAGTTCGATCTCGAATCCGCCGGGGAGTTGGTGGGTGAGGTGACCTCCAGTGCGGTGGGCTACAGCGTAGAGAAAACGCTGACGTTGGGCTACGTGCGCGTCACGCACACCTACCCCGGGGCGCGCCTACTGGTGGAAGTAAATAGCCGCCCGGTGCTGGCCCAAGTCGTCAACACGCCTTTCTTTGACCCACAAGGCATCCGCCTGCGCGCCCGCGGCTCGCGCAAAGTGGAGCCTAATTCCTAATCACCTAATTACCTGATTCCTGGTCGCCTGGGTAATCAGGGATCGGGTAATTAGGAATTAGGACAGGAGAACTCACCATGATTGGATACTCCAAACGATTTAACACGATTGTGCTCGGCGTGGGCGGCATGGGCAGTGCGGTGTGCTACGAACTCGCCAAGCGCGGCAAACGCGTACTGGGCATTGACCGTTTCGATATTCCCAACGATATGGGATCATCGCACGGCTACACGCGCATTATTCGTCTGGCCTATTACGAACACCCCTCCTACGTGATGCTGCTGCGCCGCGCCTACGAATTATGGACTGAAATCGAGAACCGCACCGGCCAGCAAGTGCTGGTCAAAACCGGATCGATCGATGCCGGGCCAGCCGATAGCTGGGTCTTCAAAGGCTCGTTGCAATCCTGTGTCGAACACGGCCTGGAACATGAAGTGCTCACCGGAGCGGAAATTAACTCCCGCTTCCCCGGCTACAACTTCCCCCACGACCTATTGGGCGTCTTGCAGCCAGATGGTGGCTTTGTGCTGCCCGAACCCGCCACTGTGGCTTATGTGCAGGCCGCCCATGCTCTTGGCGCAGAAATCCACGGGCGTGAAGAAGTGCTCGGCTGGCAGCCGCTGGGTCAGGGCGAAGGCGTGCGCGTGATCACCGACCGCGCCGAATATGAAGCCGACTCGCTGGTCATCACCGGCGGAGCCTGGAATGCCCAACTGTTGCCTTTTTTGCGCGGCTACGCCATCCCTGAGCGGCAGGTTTTAGCCTGGCTGCAGCCCGAGCGCCCGCAGCACTTCACTCCCGAAACTTTCCCGGTTTTTAACGTACTCGTGCCAGAGGGCCGCTATTACGGCTTCCCCGTTCACACTGTTCCGGGCTTCAAATTTGGTAAATATCACCATTTCGAAGAAGTTGTTGATCCCGATACCTATGACCGCGAACCCAATTTCGAGGATGAAGCCGTGCTGCGCGATTTTGCCTCGCGCTACTTCCCCGAGGGCGCCGGTCCCACCATGCGCCTGACAGCCTGTATGTTCACCAATTCGCCCGACAAACACTTCATCATCGATCTGCACCCCGAATATCCGCAGGTCAGTTTTGCGGCGGGTTTCACGGGTCACGGCTACAAATTCGCCAGCGTGGTCGGCGAGATCATGGCCGACCTGGCTCAACGGCAGGAATCGCGCCATAATATCAGCCTGTTCAATGTTGCCCGATTGACTGGACAGGTGAGCAATTTATATAAAAATTTGCCGGGGATGAGAGTCAGCGCCGGGAAGCGGGTATCACCCCAGCCCAGGGGGCGAATCGCCCGCCCGAACAGGAGCACCCCACGCGGCACACGGCGGATTCCGTCCAAGCTGGGAATCTCGTCTCCAGGTCAAATCCACCAAGATTACAACCATGACAGCAGCGATCCCCGTTATTGGGAAAAAGAAGATGTGAAGCCATTCTGGTAAGCCCTCACTCACCCCCGCCCTTCGACAAGCTCAGGGCTCCCTCTCCCGATGGGAGAGGGAGGGGGTTGGCGGAGCGTGAGGAAAAGGAGATAATATGCGACAAGAAGCAAATCTAGTCATCATCGGCGCGGGGATTGTCGGCGCCAGCGCGGCCTATCACCTGACCAAACTCGGATGGCGCGACATCATCGTCATCGACAAAGGGCCGCTCTTTGAAACCGGCGGTTCAACTTCGCACGCCCCAGGGCTGGTCTTTCAGACCAATAGTTCGAAAATGATGTGCGAGTATGCTCAGTACACTGTGGAATTGCTCAACAGCATGCACACGGAAGAACATCCCACCTTTTACCCGGTGGGCGGCATCGAAGTTGCCTATACGAAAGAACGTATGGAAGACCTGAAACGGCGGCACGGCTGGGCGCAGAGTTTCGGCCTGGAAACTCATTTAATCTCGCCACGCGAGGTGCAGGAACTCATCCCTCTGTTGGACCCCAGCGTGATCGAGGGCGGATACTATATCCCCTCCGATGGCGATGCCAAAGCGGTCAATGCCGTGGAGACCATGGCGGCCATCACTCAAGAACAGGGTGCGGCGGAATATTACGGCGAAACCACCGTAACTGGCTTCAAGACTTCCGAAGGGCGCGTGACAGCCGTAATGACCGACAAAGGCACCATCAAAACCGAACATGTGCTGCTGGCAACCAATATCTGGGGGCCGGTTCTCGGCGATCAACTGGGCGTGAAACTGCCATTGATGGCCGTAGAGCACCAATATCTGATTTCGGAACCGTTGGCAGAACTGGCTGGAGAAACGCGTGAGATCGTACACCCGATTCTGCGCAACCAGGATTTCTCGATGTATTACCGCCAGCACCAGGATGCCTATGGTATCGGCTCGTACAAACACAACCCCCTGCTGGTGGACCCTTACCAGGTTGGTGCTAACGCCATGCGCCCCTTCACGCCGGGTGACTTCAAGGCCGCCCGCACAGCTACGAATGACCTGCTGCCCGCACTGCGCGGCAAAGAATACGTCACCACTTTCAACGGTATGTTCGCTTTCACTGTGGATGGCTTCCCGATAATGGGACCAGCCAAACAGTGGAACAACTTCTGGACGGCGATTGGGGTATGGGTGACGCACTCCGGCGGCGTAGGCCGGGCGATTGCCGAGTGGATGGATAGCGGCCACCCCAGCAGCGATGTACACGAGGCGGATAGTAACCGCTTCCACGAGTTCGCTACCAGCAAATATTTCACGATGCGCAACGCCGCACAGCAGTACCGCGAGGTGTACGACATCATTCACCCCATGCAGCAGATGGAGCATACGCGCGAGGTGCGTTTGGCCCCTTATCATACGGCGCTCAAGAAACTCGAAGGGCACTTCTTCGGTAGTGTCGGCTGGGAACGACCGCAATGGTACGCCAGCAATGCCCGCCTGTTGCCCCAGTACGCCGGGCAGATTCCGGAACGCCAGGGGTGGGCCGCACGCTACTGGTCACCGATTCAGGGCGCCGAACATCTGGCAACGCGTGAGCGCGCAGGCCTGTTCGAATTGAGTTCTTTCGTCAAGATTGAAGTTGGCGGGCCGTGGGCGGCAGATTATCTCGAATATCTCTCGGCCAATATTGTGGCACGCCAGGTAGGCAAGGTTGTCTACACATCCATGCTAACCGATTTTGGCGGCATCAAAACCGATCTGACCGTCACCCGCCTGGACGAGGAGCGCTTCTGGCTGCTGACTGGCGGTGGCAGCGGCATGAGTGATTTGGCCTGGTTGCGCCGCAATGCGCCCAGGGACGGCAGCGTGACGATTGAGGATATTTCATCGAAATACACGGCTGTAGGTTTATGGGGGCCGAATGCGCGCCGAGTCTTGCAAAGCGTTTGTGAGCAGGATATTTCCGATCAAGCCTTCCCCTACTTCACAGCGCAGCAGATGACTATCGAGGCTATCCCGGCGCTGGCGGTTCGCATCTCCTACGTTGGCGAGTTAGGCTGGGAAATTTATGTTCCCACTGAGTATGGCCAACGCCTGTGGGATGTACTCTGGGATGCCGGTCAGGCTCATGGGCTGATCGCGGCCGGGATGGGGGCCTTCGACTCCCTGCGGTTGGAGAAAGGCTACCGCGGTCTGGGTGCTGATATCACCGTAGAACACAATCCCTTCGAGGCCGGTCTCGACTGGGCCGTGCGCCTGGACAAAGGCGAATTCAAGGGGCGCGAGGCCTTGCTGAAGAGCAAAGAAGCGGGCGTCACGCGTAAACTCTGCTGCCTGACTCTGAACGAGGGCACAATTCTGGGCAAAGAACCCATCCTGGACGGCGACAAAGTTTTAGGCTATGTCACCAGCACCAATTACGGCTACAGCGTCGGTAAACAGATTGCTTATGGCTACCTGCCGCTGGAATATGCTCAAAAAGGCACCGCGGTCGAAATCGAATACTTCGGCCAGCGCTTCAACGCCGTCGTGGCGGATGATCCGCTGTACGATGCGGCGATGAAAAAGATCAAAGCATAATTTGGACGCGGAGTAGGCGGATGAATACAGATTTCAAAGATAAAAAATGAATCCGTGTTCATCCGTGCCCTAAAAAGACAAGTATTACGTATAGGACTTACGCACTTGTACAAGAGAATGCCCAAAAATAGGGGTGTGGGGGGGCTTCGCCCCCCCACACCCCTATTTTTGGGATATT
>CALCSH010000341.1 GCA_937893815.1 uncultured Anaerolineae bacterium
ATCTGGCCACGATACACCACTTGCGCTCCATTGGAAAAATAACTCTGGGCGCGGTAGAGCGAGCCGAGGGTGTCCAGCATGGCGAGGGTAGCTTCGTTACTGGCTCGCATGGTGACTTCGGTCTCGCTGGTTCCCGGGCGTGTATATCGCTGCAATAACTTCAAAGCCAGATTCCCCCATCGGGCGCTCTCACGGATCAAATTCAACTCGGCTTCACTCTTGACCATCATCTGGTCTTCAATAAAGGCAGCCAAGGGAGCAGGTCGGACTCCGGTGAGATCGCTCAACGCCGGGCCGCGGTAGCCAAAGATCCAAGGATAACCGTCATGATCAGCGCCAAAATCGCCCTGAATTTTCATCTCCGCCAGCAAATCTTTGAATATCGACATTGGGTGCGGGTGGTGCGGATATTCCAGATAATAATCCACTCGATCGATCAGGGCATTGCCTGAAGCATGTTCAACCTCCAGGCGGGGAACAAACATGGCGCGCAGACCTGCGGCATTAACAGCAAAGCCAATCGGGCGTTCTGTGGGGATAAATGCAAACCCGGTGTAGTAGAGAATATAATCGCGGTCAAAAAGTACCGCACCAGATAGTTTTTGCTCCTGAAGGTAAGCCACCAGATGGTTAACACGCGCCTGATATTCTTCAGCCTGAATGTGGAATGAAGCTTTTTTCATATATTCCTTTTCGTGGGTTTCTGCAAACGAAGACCAGAAACCTGAAATTATAGGGGTACACAGGTGGGACGCACTTCCAGCGTAGCATTTCTTTCGAAAAGCGCTCGGAAAAGTGCGTCCCACCTTTTTTGTCGCGTTGAATGGAGCAGGCCGGATGCTCTCATTCAAAAAGATATAGGCTACTCAATCCCAAAAACCATTACCGCGAAATCAAGCATCAACTGAATGGCGGAAGGATCAATTTCAGGGCTTACCAGCATCATACCGTGGTCGTTTGCCGGCCATTCGTACATCTGATACAAATCGCCAGATGCCGATTTACAGGCCTGCGCCGATTCGCCATCGCCAGTAGAGAAGAAACACCACACCGGGTAACTATCTTCATCGATGGCGGTAACAGCAGAAGTATATGCTACATCCAAATAAGAACCGGGCGAGAGCGACAAAGCCCCCAGGCAGCTATCCGGGTACTGGTCATTGAGCCAGAAACAGCCATCCGGCGCGCCATCGGCCCCGATGCTGGCACCCATGGCTATCAACATAGCCGGATCAACACCATCCAGGCCGCGGGCGGTATCCATTGCCGCCTGGGCATCTAGCAGCCAGCCATTGGGATTAAATCCGGAGCATTCATCGCTGAAACAGCGGAACGAAAATGTAAAGACGGCAAATGACTGTCCCTCCAGCATCGGCGGGAACCAGTCCGGAGAGAGCCAGGGGGCGGTATCGACATTGGCACTAGTGCCGCTGAGGCCGCGGCTTTGCAACCAGAATGCAATTTCGTTCCAGTCGTTTATGTCGCCACCTGCCCAGTGCATCAGCACAATCATCGGGGCGGGATTGACCGCCGCGGGGTAATAACGCCCTTTCAATGCAAATCCATCGGCAGCCTGAAAATCGATATCCTGTGGTTCTGCAGGTAATGGCTCCAGAGTAGGTACAGCCGTCGGTTCAGGGGTCGCAGTGGGCGGCACTGGAGTCGGTTCAGGGGTTTCGGTGGGTGGTGGCGGTGGCTCCGTCGGTGGGGGTTCGGTGGGAGAGATTTGCGTAGGCGGTGGTGGCTGCGTAGGTTCAGCCGTGGGCTGCGCACCAATTTCACAGGCGGCTAGCATAATTACAATCACCATAAGCACAATCACCGTCATAAACTTCTTCATTGGGATCCTCCTTTTTTATGGATCAACATACTCATACGAACTGGTAATCTCCACAGCAGGACGTAAGGTAGCCAGCACAGAGCAATATTTATCTTCCGAAAGGGTTATCGCCCGCGCCAGTTTCTGTTCGTCAACTGCGCCTTTGACAAAATATTTCAAATGAATGCTCACAAACGGATACGGTGGTTCCGTCTTTTGCTCACCGGTGCATTGAACTTCCAGCGAATCCAAAGGTTCGCGTTGTTTTTCCAAAATTGTCACCACGTCGTACATGGAACACGAAGCCGCCGACATCAGCAATAAATCGGAGGGTTTCACTGCGTTCCAATTTGGCTCGCGCTGGCGATCATAACCAATGCTTATTGTACTGCCGCGTGAATCTGAACCGACAAAAAACGTGGCATCTACCCATTTTAATGTAACCGTTCCTGAAACTGTATCCATAACAATTATTTAATCCTTTTGGCAATTATGCGGGCTGCTATCTTCACCATTATGGGAGAAGGATGTTCAAAAGTCAAGCATCACCCGCGTACTAAGATTTTACAAACCCCAAAGCGACATTGACTGCCCCAGCATGGATTTCCACGATTCCGTTTCAGGCTGGGGAGGCATGTCCAGGGGATCGCCACAACCTTGAGAGAGCAGCGCCGACACCACAGCCTGGGCGCAGGCCGCGGCGGCATCCAAATCATAGCCGCCTTCCAGAATCAGAGCGATGCGCCCCTGGCAGTTTGCATCTGCCCAGGTGCACAAGCGCGCGATGAGCGCTTTGTAGCCTCCCGTCGTCAACAGCAAACTCCCCAGAGGGTCGCGCCAGTGCGGGTCGAAGCCATAACTGACCAGAATCATCTGCGGGGCGTAGCGATCCAGCAAGGGTAGAATCAACGCATCCATCACAGAAATAAAAGCCGTATCCCCCGAATAAGCGGGCAGCGGAAAGTTAGCCGTCATCCCTTCGCCATCCCCAATGCCGATCTCGTCCACTCGCCCTGTGCCCGGATAATGTGGGGATTGATGCGTCGAAAAATAAAACACATCCCCGCGAGCGTAAAAAATATCCTGCGTGCCATTGCCATGATGCTGATCGAGATCAATGATGGCGATACGCTGTGCTCCAGCGTTTTGCAACAAATCTTCGGCGGCCAGGGCAATATTATTGAGCAAGCAAAAACCCATTCCCTGCCCAGTGGTTGCATGATGCCCGGGCGGGCGCGTCAGCGCAAAACCGCGCTGCGCTGCGCCGCGCCACACCGCCCGGCTGGCGGCCACGGCGCCCCCAGCGGCGTTGAGCGCCAGATCCCAAGATTCGGTCGTGGTGTAGGTATCCATATCCAAACGCTGGCCGCGGGCGCAAGCACGTTGTAATACCTTGAGATAGCTCGGCTCGTGGATGGATTCCAGTACGTTGGGTGTCACATCCGCAGGCGGCAACTTCAGGTACGGTTCCCACAAACCGGCTTCATCCAGGGCGCGGCGCATGGTCTCGACGCGTTCCGGGCGTTCCGGATGACCACGCTCGAAATGAGCTTCATGGCCTTCAGGGTAAAAATAAACAAGCTCGTGCATAGCAAGCTCCGAGGGGGATTGATTGAAACATATGGGGTCTCTGAGATTTCGCAAGGTAAAGCCCAGATTTGGGGGTGTGGCGGGTGTGAAACACCCGCCACACCCCCAAATCTGGGAACCTCCACGCAAAGTCTCAAAGAGCCTAAATTTCAGTACCATTCAGCAAGCCGTAACGGCTGCATTCATTGTACCAGTGATCACACACGAGATGCCTGCTGGTACAATGGTTTTTTAGGAACTACCGTGAGAAACCCAGAGACCCGGTACACTATTGGTGAGCCTTTTCACCACTCAGGAGAACCAATGACACAATTACTCTATCACGAAGACAGCTACTTAAAAGAATTCGAAGCTACCATCAGCGCTGTGGACGAAGACAACCATGGACTGATCCTCAACCGCACAGCCTTTTTCCCCGGCGGGGGCGGACAACTCCCCGATCGCGGCACGCTGACCGTTGAGGGGATAACATATCCGCTCAAACGTGCCAAAAATATCGCCGGGCAAATTGTCCACCTGTTAGAAGACAACGTATCGCTCCCGGCAGTTGGCGAAACCGTTCACGGTCAACTCGACTGGGAACTCCGCTACCAACTCATGCGCACGCACACCGCCATGCATATTCTGTGCGGAGTCATCTTCCGCGATTACGGTGCTTCCGTCACCGGTGGCAATATGGATCCGCTGCAAGGTCGTATGGATTTCGAATTCGAGACAATGCGAAAAGAACTCGTCGAGGCGATCAACGCCGCCATCAACGCCGAAGTCGCCAAGGCCCGCCCGGTAAGCTGGCGCTCGCTGCCGCGCGCCCAAGCCTTCCAGATTCCCGATCTGATCCGTACGAAAATCAACCTGCTGCCAGAGGGCATCGCCGAAGTGCGCGTCGTCGAAATCGCAGGCCTCGACTTGCAAGCCGACGGCGGCACGCATGTGCGCAACACGTCCGAGGTCGGAACGATCCACGTTACCGATTACAAGAGCAAGGGAAAAATCAATAAGCGCATTTATGTGGAATTAGGTGATTAGGATTTAGGTAATCAGGTAATTAGGGATACCCTAAGCACCCAATACCCAATCACCGAATACCTGTTTGTATCATGAAACCATCAACTCACACCCTCATCTGCGGAGCGGGCATTGCGGGCATCTCCGCCGCTTACCATCTCGCCGTGCGCCACGGCATCCGCGGCATCACCCTTGTCGATGAGCGTCCCCCGCTCACGCTGACCAGCGACAAATCTACCGAGTGCTACCGCAACTGGTGGCCCGATGCGCCGATGGTCGGCCTGATGAATCGCTCGATTGATATCCTCGAAGAACTCGCTGAGGCGAGCGGGAATAGTTTTCATTTGAATCGGCGCGGCTATTTATATTTGACTGCCGATCCGGAGAAAATCCCAGCCTTTGAACAGGAGGCTCAGACTCCCTCACAGTTGGGTGCTGGCCCATTGAGAACGTACCGTTCCCCGGGCGAGGCCGCGGTCTATCGGCCATCCACGACCGAGGGCTTCCGCGGCGTCCCCGATGGGGCAGATTTATTCCTCGACCGCGCCGCCATCCGAGAACACTTCCCCTATCTGCCTGATACCATCAACGCCGCACTGCACGCCCGTCGGGCAGGCTGGTTCAGCGCCCAGCAATTGGGCATGTACATGCTCGAACAAGCCCGCGCTCACGGGGTGGAATTCGTGCGCGCTCGCGTGACGGAGGTCAACCAATCACATGGACGCGTAACAACAGTGCGACTCAATGACGGCTCGACGATTTCGACGCAGAATTTCGTCAACGCCGCCGGACCATTAGCCAAAGAAGTCGGCAGAATGCTTGAGCTTGATCTGCCCATCCACACCGAGCTGCATCTCAAAGTGGCCTTGCGAGACCGGTTGGGCGTGGTGCCGCGTCAGGCACCCATGTTGATCTGGACCGATCCCCAAACCCTGAACTGGTCTGCCGAAGAACGCCAATTCCTGGCCGAAGACAATCATACATGCTGGTTGCTGAACGAAATGCCCGCGGGCGCGCATACTCGTCCCGAAGGCACTGCTGATAGCGATATCATTCTCTTATTATGGGAATATAAAAATCACCAAATTGAACGCGCCTCAGAAGTGCACCCAACTTCAAACCGGCCCATCATCCCACCCCCCCTGGACGAGATGTACCCCGAGATCGCCCTGCGCGGTATGGCCGCCATGTTGCCGCGCTTCCGCGATTATTTCGAGCAAATGCCCCGACCCGTGCTGGATGGCGGCTACTACACCAAAACCCGCGAGAACCGCCCATTGATCAGTCCGCTGCCCGTGGAAGGTGCCTATCTCATCGGGGCGCTATCCGGCTACGGATTGATGTCAGCCTGCGGAGCGGGCGACCTGCTCGCCGCCCATATCACCGGGAGTGAACTGCCCTCTTACGCGGCAGCCTTCGCTTTGGAACGCTACAACGATCCAGAATATCAAAAAATTCTCGATGACTGGCAAGACGCCGGTCAGTTATAATACGGCCGCGTAGGGCAGCCTCACAACACTATCCTCCGCGGCAAACTATTTCAAGTAGGGTTTTCGGTAACTGCTCAGGCTGACGCCTTCGCAGAGACAATACCGAAAAAATGGGTGTGCATGGGGGCTGCGCCCCCATGCACACCCATTTTTTCGGCTTCCCTTGGTTCGAGGCTGAGCAGTTACGACCAGGAAACTACTGTCACGATTGACCTGATCGACTACTATGATGAAACTACCGGATTCGCCGCCATGGAGCGTCTGACCGGATGGCATTGCGCCATGATGATGGGTTTTCAAGCGCGCGGCCGCGTCCCGGCGGGCGGCATTTCGATGGAAGTCGCTGTTCCGGCGGCAGAGTTTATGGAAGCTGTGCGTAAGAGGGGAATTAATTTTACAGTAGAATTTCGCTAGACCGAAGACCGGGGACGGGAGACCGGGAAATTTACCCCGGTCCTCCGTCATCCGTCATTTCTCAATCAATGGCAAGAATATCCGATATTGGGTTACCGCGCTGCGACACCATTGCAGCGTGTGTTCCAGAAGTTCAGAGCGGTCTGCCAGATTATTTATCGCCTCGAGGGGGAAAGACCAGAGAGTTGTCTTGTACACGCCGGTATCCAGTAGCAACCCGGCGTTGCCCTTATCGCCGTTCAGGGCCACAATAGCCCCGGCTGCAGGAGTCAGGCTATCGCTGAAATTATAGAAAGGATAACTCAGCGCGTAAGGCCCCAGTCCGGCAAACGTCTCCCCAGCCCCAGTTACAGAGGTTTGAGCCACATCGCTCGAAAACGCGGCCACTCCCAAATATTCAGAGATAAAACTGGTAACGCCGCGATTCCACAAATAATCCTGTCCACTCACCAGTAAACAGCCACCGGTATCCAGCCAGGCAGCCAGCGCACTTTCGCCCGCGGCGCCCGGCCCAGCGGGAGATTTCCACTCATCGCCCACAAACCAGATCACCGTTTCGTATGGTGCTAACTGCGCCGCGCTCGGCTCGGTATCGCTGTTGTGTGTGTCCCAAACGGCATAGGGTTGTCCCAGGGCATCCAACGCGGCGGTGTAATAGCTGCGCACATTGGGGTTGTTGTCGTCATCATCCACCAATAATACAGCAACCGGGGAGCGAGTGGTAAAGCTGGCTATGGCCGGTGCAGAAAGACCACAGGTATTCCCGGCACGCACGCGCCAGTAGTATTGTGTACTATTGTCCAGCCACGCGGGCAAGGCGTAGCTGGTCTCGGCGACTTCGGCGGTTTGCAGAATATGGATGAAGGTTGAGTCGGCGGCTACTTCCACACGGTAATAGGCTGCCTGGGGAACGGCCGCCCACTGCAATGTGGGCGTCACCGAAATATTATCCGCCCCATTGGCGGGCGCGCTCAGCGCAGGCGCGGCAGGTTTGGTTTGATCAACATGCAGCGCAACCGTATCGCTATGCACCAAATCTCCAGACGCACCCACGATGGAAAATTCGTGATCCCCCGCGGCAACGGATTGGGTCGCGCCGAGCGTGAGTACGCTACTCCCCGGCGAAACCAGCGGATTCGGCTGGAAGCTGATCGTAGCCCCTGCGGGTGGATTCTGCAAACTGAGCGTGACAGAGCTATCGAAACCCATCAACGAATTCACATTGACATCGTACAGGGCGGATTCCGGTGCGCAGATATTCACCACCTCTGGCGCAGCATCAATGCGAAAATCGGCCCCGCAATAATCTTTGGCGGCTTGAACGGCGGCCGGGGCGTTAATTTCACCCCAACCTGTAGCGTAATTCGGCGAGCGGGTACCATTACCGGTGCCATCGTCGTAGGGTACCGCTCTGGCGGTCAATTGCAAAATGCTCTCGGTGGAGGCATACTCACCAATCAGGCAAGGTGCGGCATCCCACATCAGCGCCACCAATCCACTGACATGCGGCGCAGACATCGACGTGCCGCTCATCAGACGATAGTCTTTATCTCCAGTACGCGCCGCCGAACGAATATTCACACCCGGCGCCACCACTTGCGGTTTCAGGTTTGGATAATCAGCCGGGTTTAGCGCATCCGGATCATCTGTTGGCCCCCAATTGGAGTGTGAGGCGTACAGACCATCGGTATTCCCGGTTGATCCCACCGCCGTCACATTGCCATACCGCGCCGGATTTCCAACCGTATTCAACCCTGGCGGAGTGGAATATCCGCAGGAGGTATTGTTGCCATTCGAAAATACCGGGTAAATACCCGCCGCCAGCCAGCTATTAATCATCGTCAGATACCAGGTATCGAGATATTGAACGCAGTCGCCCCAAGAGTTGTTAATAATATGCGGGCGTTTGGTCGGGTCGGGGTTTTGCCCATTCAGATCCCAGGGAGCCAGCAAAAACTGTCCGCATTCGAGCAATTCGCTATCGTTGCCTTCAAACGCCTGACAGGCGATCCATTGTGCGCCGGGGGCCATGCCGATTCCGCCAGAGCCAAGAATCGTTCCCATCGTGTGCGATCCATGCCCGTGCCAGTCATTTGGTATCAGGTCGCTGCCGCCCAATGCCGGATCCCACCAGTTGTAGTTATGATCAAATGAGCCATTCCCCAAATTACCACGATAGGAATTGATCAGCGCTTCATGGGTATACCGTACGCCGGTATCAATATTAGCGACGACGATCCCGGAACCATCATATCCCGCGGCCCATACCTGATCGGCGCCGACATGGGTGATATTACTCTGCACCGCCGCGACGATATTCGTGAGGGCGACTTCCTCCTCAATCGGTTCCACCAACTGAGGACGGCGGCGGGCGCGCAACGCGTCAATTTCGACGAAACTCAATAAACCATTGAAAGTTGTCTGATCCGATGAATTCACCAGAATGGTATTATTGATCCAGAATGATTGGTATTCCACCCCCTTGGCATCCAGATAGGCCTGTACCCGCTGCTGCGATTTATCTGCAGCCAGTTGTAATGTATTCACAACAAAACGCCCGCGAGTATCCCAATCCAATTCAAAGGCCAAATCCAGGTTGGGTTGGTGGCGGAACTGGATCATATACCCGGCTTCCTGCTCCACCATGAACTGCGCCTGCAATTCTGGTTCGACCACGGGCTCGGGAGCCACACCGTCGGAAGCGGCAATCACCACCGAGGTTTGCCATACCGGCGCAAAGATGCCAAATAATGTACTAAAAACCAGGATGCCAGTGAGTATTCGTTGCCTATTTTTCATCCAAAATGGTTCCCAAAATATTTCTCCGCCACGAATTTCGCCGTCGTTTATAATTCTACCATTGACCACAGGCAGCGAATAGCAGCCGGAAGCCGGGTCTCTGGAATCTCCGTGGTCGTAGTTCAGATTTCTCACGGTAATTCCTAAAGACCCCGGAAACCCATCATCTACCCAACAGGATTTATATGAAAATTCTTATTCTCGGAGCAAGTGGTTTTATTGGCGGAGGAATTGCCCAAGCCGCGCTGGATGCCGGTTGGGAGGTACGCGGCTTTCGACGCAACCCTGCCAGTGTAGGCGATTTGGACGGCGCGCCTGTAGAGTGGGTAGCCGGAAATCTAGAAGATACCGCCTCCTTGCGAGCCGCCATGCACGATGTGGATATCGTCTTTCATGCCGCAGCATACTACCCCAGCGGCACACACCCGCGCCAGGTGCCCGCGGTAATTGCCCACGCCCGGCGAGAAATCGAGAACGTACTCGGTGCCGTGCGTGCCACTCAGGTGCCGCGGCTGGTGTTTACATCCACGCTTTCGACCATCGGGCAGCCACCCCCCGGCGAAGATCGTCTCGCCGATGAGGGCGATATCTATACACCCGGTTCCATGA
>CALCSH010000342.1 GCA_937893815.1 uncultured Anaerolineae bacterium
GACCGAGACGGTTTTTGCCTGAGCGTGGCGGGTAGCATTGGAGAGCGCTTCATTTAGGATCGCCAGAACGTGGGGTACGTGGACCGGGTTAAAAGGCGGCTCTTCAGGCAAATTGATCTCCAAGCGAACATTGACCAGGGTCGCCAGACGCAGATCCGCGGCCCTGGCCTGGATTCCAGCGCTGAGCGAAATCAGTTCAGCCTCCGGGCGCAGGCCGCCAATATAGGTTCTCAAATCAGTGATGGCCTCATTGATGGCGCTCATGGCGCGTTCGAGCCGCTGTCCGGCCACATCTGGTTGATCCAGTTTCCTTTGGGCGGATTCAACCAATAGTCCAGCGGTGTATATGGTTTGAATAGCGCCATCGTGCAGCTCACGGCCGATGCGCTCTCGTTCTTCCACCAGGGTGTAATTTAGTTCCATCTGTTCGATGAGCCGATCAACTTCAATATCAAACACCTCTAATGTCCGAATGATCGCTATGACCAGCACCAGCCCGGTCAGTGAGCGCAAAACCGGAGGCGATACACCTAACCAGGCGCTGATCTGTTCATTATTGAGCCAGTTGGCGGGAAAGAATTCCGCACGCGGAACAACCAAACCGCCCACTACAGCATAGGCCAACAAGGCCGTTCCGGCTACCTGGAGCGTGCGGTAAATATGATGCATTTCAAGTGGTTTGATGGTGCGCTGGGCCTGGTAACGCAATCCGTAAGCAGCAAATAATGCCCCAGGGAAACCAATCAGATAACGCGCCCAAATTGAAGACTGGAGATGCCAGGTATGTAAATCTTTGGTCAGTACCAACCCGGGAGCGATGAAAAACAATCCCCAAATGACCATCACAATCAATGGCAGTACGACCAGCCTCGGCCAGCGCACGCGCAGGAGTTCCACCCCAAATTGAAACAGAAAGCCAAATGACAGAGCCAGAAAAATAACCTGAATCACTTGCAAGGCTGTGATGACCGTCCCGGCCAGGTAGGCCGCTTGAATCGGAAGAAAAATGGCTCCCCATTCGTGTAAACCATGTGAGAATCCAAAGGCCGCCAGCCAACCCAGGCTGCGCGCAAACTCAAGTCGGCTGTGATGACGGGATTGTAGCGCAATCGCCAAACCTAATACGAAAAATACCAATCCGTATACAAATAATACCAGGGTGGCGTTAATTTCCAGAAAAGTTCGGATGGCTTCAAGCATGGGGAGAATTATAGTACAAAAGAAACGGGGTTCTGATTTCGAGAACCCCGTTTCTTGGTTGTTGTTGAAGAAGGATTGTTTATTCGGCTGCGAAGAGCACGAAAAACGGAGGGAAGGTCAGCAATAATCCCAGGCCAATCAAAATAAGCGTGGTTTTGAAGGCCTTCTGTAGGTCGTACTCTTTGTCTTTCCAGAGGTTATTTAGCACGATCCAACTAATCAGCCAGGCCAGAATGCCGACACCGGTTTTGCCAGAGAGAGCGCCGGTGGGATTCCACCAGTTGAGGAAGGTACCCAAACCTCCACTGAATTCGGCGATGGTCGTCAGTAAACCGATGACCAGGGTACCAATCCCGCTGGCAATCAAGGCGGCTGCAACTGAGCCGGTCGCGAACGTGGATTTCTTTTCAGTCTTGCTTTGCGTTGTCATGATTTTTCTCCTATTGCAGGGATCAAATTACAGAAGTGGGGCGGCCTTGGTGATCAGTGCTCCAAAAAGTCCAGCGATTCCGGCAGTGGCAAAGGCCAATATGAAGAGCACGATGACTATCTTGCGCAGCTTTTCGTTTTCGACCAGTTGCGGGCCATATTTCCAGACCAGGTATGCGACTGCAGTAGCCAGAATGGGGGAAAACCAGGCTACATGTTCCTTCCACTCCATGCCGAAGCTATGCCAACCGCTCAGCGCCTCGCTGGCCTTCAAGAAGGAGCGGGGATAGAGCGATAGATCGGCACCTTCGGGGGGGGTAGCGCGATACCAGGGGTAAACGATATAGGAACCGGTGATTACTGTCAGCCAGGCAACGATCGCCATAACGGTGGTGCCCCAGCGCAAACGACCCAGGCGCTCTTCAATGCCTGCGGCTGTAACCCACTGTGGTCGCAGGCTGTAAAGGCCTGCCAGGCCACCGGCGAACGAGAGCAGAAATGCTGCCCCCAGAAACATCCCGTGGACAAGTGTCCAAAATTCACGATTAGAAAGTGACATGCTAAATCTCCTTATGGTATTTTGATGGAAGACTTTGAAAGTGCGCCTTTAGCATACAGCTTTGTAATCGTCAATCATAGGGGTGGTCTCCCTAATTTTGATAGGGATATCTCCCTAAATAGCACCACTTTAAACAAAAAGATGGGCTAGCTCAACGAAAGCGTATAAGCAAAAATGCCTATCGAGTTGCGTAAGTCCTAATCTGGTACAAGAGTTACCGGGTTGTCCTGATCCAGTTCCCATTTTAGCGGATTTTTCTGAATGTATTGGCGGATGGCGTGAAGTTCGCCATTATTGCGCACAGTATGTTCGTAATAATTGCACTGCCAGGCGGGTATCCCCGGGGAATTTAGGGCTTGGTTGATGCGGCGCGATGAAAATGATTTCAACGCCCGTACAATTTCAGGTAAACCGTGCCGTTTTTTATGGGAACGGGTTTCGTCGTCGGGACGGGCATTATCGTCGGAGCGCGATTCGGTCAATAGTATGATCCCATGAATATGATTTGGCATGATGCAAAATTCATCCAAAACGACATGTGGATAATGATTGGGTAAATCGTTCCAGGCATGTCGGACAATTTCCCCGCATTCATTCAAAACCATTTCCCCATCCATAATCTCGCCCAGGAGATGTTGCCGCTGATGGGTGCAAACGGTGACGAAATAAGCTCACCCGAACCCGACGGCCAATTTAGATTATCCATTGGGACGACCATGGCTCCCAGCGGATCTGACATCTGGGTGGGTGTGGCGGTTGGGGACGATGTCAGTGTGGCCGTAGGGGGGGAATTCGCTGGCGCAGGGGTGGCTGTCTGCGTGGGGCTTGCCGCGGTCACGCTGGGCGGGACTCCCGTTGGGGTTGGTTCCACCTGCGTTGGGGCGGAACACGCCCCCAGGAGCAAGCCGCTCAACAAAATTAAACAGATGCGTATCTTCATGGTCGGCCTCCCTAATTGCCTTCATCCCGCCCTGCGGCGTAGAATGGGAATGCTTCGATAAGTTCGTCCCCTGCCCAGATGTAGAAGATATTCTCGCCGGGCGGAATGATTTTTTATCTTGCATGATGAAGGTCTGATACCAGCCGCCGGGCAGGATTTCTTTCTCTGCCTTGCGGAAGACGAAAATATCGTAGCTTGGACTATAAATCATGATGGTCAGCGGTTCGGTAAGTTGGCGTTGAATTTCAAGTTCAACGGAAAAATTTTCCGGCTGTTCGACATCCCACACCATGTAGTGTACCGTGGGGTTTTCTGGCCCGCTGGCCCATAGGATTGCCTCGTACCATTGGTCAGCATGGCTTACCAGCCGACCATATTCTTGCGCGTTGTTGGCTAAACTTGCGGGCAGGTCGTTGAAGGAAATCCAGAAATTTTCACCCACACATGTGCCAAAGCCAGCGCCTCCTATGCTTTCTTCATTGGACATGTTTGGCATGACTCCCCGGAGTGGAAAATCGTAGCATGTGTTTTCAGTAACGGCTTGCCAGCGCAAATGCAGAGCCGTATCATAGGCGATAGGAATATCCAGGTTTGCCCCGCGCAGAACTTGCGTGTCAAGTCCATAATAAAATGCGCTGTTTTCCAGTTGAGCATCATCCGCATTAACATCAAACTCACTGCCATCTTCTCGAAAGGCAGCCATCATCCAGAAAGCGGATAGGTCGCTGCGGTCGTCAAAATTAAATTCAAAATCGGGGGTGATTGCGTCTGATGTGGGTTCTGGCGTATGTGTTGCAGATGGGGCGGCCTGGATCGTTTCGGTAGGCGCAGCAGACGGGGGTGTCGGCGTACCTGGCGCATCCGGGCTGCTACAAGCGAATAGCATGAAAGTAAAAAATAGCAAGAAGACCGTTTGTGTGTGTAAATTTAGCGTACTCATTGGATTCTCTCCCACCACTTATTTCAGGCATCAATCAGTTGTGCCGAAACCTTGATCGGATTAGGCTTCCCCTAATTCTTCGGCAATCAACTCAAATTGCAGCAGCGCCGCTTCCAAATTCCCAACAATCTCCTGTGCCAGCACATCTGGGTCAGGTAGATTCTCTGTATCTTCAAGCGATTCGTCCTTGAGCCAGAAAATATCCAGGCTGATTTTATCGCGCTGGGTGATTTCGTCATAGGTGAAGGCTTTGAAGTTTTCGGTTTCTTCACGCTGGTGACGGTTTTCGGGGTTGTAGCAGCGGATGAAGTCTTCGAGATCGGCTGTGGCGAGCGGATTGGTCTTGAGGGTGAAGTGCTGATTGGTGCGCAGATCGTAAATCCAGATTTTCTCCGTCCAGGGTTTTTCGCGACCGGGCTTTTTGTCGAAGAAGATGACGTTGGCTTTGACGCCCTGGGCGTAGAAGATGCCTGTGGGCAGGCGCAACAGGGTGTGGACATCGAAGCCTTGCAAGAGGTGTTTGCGGACGATTTCGCCCGCGCCGCCCTCGAAAAGCACGTTGTCGGGTACGACGACAGCCGCGCTGCCGTTGATCTCCAGCAGGGCGGCGATATGCTGGACGAAGTTGAGTTGTTTGTTGCTGGTGGTCGCCCAGAAGTCGTTGCGTTCGTAGGAGAGAGCGGATTTATCGGCTTTGCCCTCGGCATCGACGATGGTAACGCTGCTCTTTTTGCCGAAGGGGGGATTGGTGAGTATCAAGCCAAAACGCGCCCCAGGGGCCGAGATGAGGGCATCGTTGACTTCCACGGGCGATTCGTCGCTGCTGATGCCGTGCAGGTAGAGATTCATGACGCACAGACGGGCGGTGTTATCCACGATTTCCCAGCCTTTGAAGGTCTCATGGCGCAGGAAGGATTTTTGCTCGCGGTCGAGTTGGTAATTTTGGGAGATGTAGTCGTGCGCGGCGAGGAAGAAGCCGCCCGTGCCGCAGGCGGGATCGCAGATGGTGGTGCCGGGTTGGGGACGCATGACGGCGA
>CALCSH010000343.1 GCA_937893815.1 uncultured Anaerolineae bacterium
CTGTTGGGGGTGGATGCGTCTACCTCAGGGGTGGGTCCTGCTCAAGCTGGCGATTGGATTGTCGCTGGACGTTTTTTCGAGCCAGATGAGCGCGGCGTGATCGTTGTGGATCGTCATTACGCGGCCTTTTTTGGCTTGCAACCGGGCGGGAGCGTGGAAATTGGGGAGCGTGTTTTTAACGTGGTGGGCGTCATCGAAGTGCCGGGTGGCAACCAGGCCGCGTCCGCGAATTTTTACATTCCGTTGGCCGATGCCCAATCTTTGGCAAATGTACCCGCTGATCAGATCAACCAGCTTTATATGCGCGTGGATGAAGCCACAGACGTAGAAGCGGTTGTGGCCGAAAGCGAACGCCGCCTGGGAATCATCAGCGCCATGACCGCGCAGAGTATCATCCAGGTGATGGGCGGTGTGGCGCGCATTTCAGAGCGTTTTGCCGGAGTCACTGCCGCGGCTGCATTAGTAGGTGGGTTGATCCTGACCGGGTTGTCCCTGGGGGCCGGCGTGAACCTGCGAGTGCGTGAAATCGGCGTGATGAAGGCCATTGGCTGGCAGGCACGAGAAGTTGGCCGCATGTTCGTCCTAGAAGGTATACTTTTTAGTTTTCTGGCCGCTCTCGTTGGAATTTTTCTGGGTTGGCTGGCCGTTCTGGCGCTGTCCCAAATTCCGGTGGATATGAGCCAACTGACCGCCAGCACAATGCCCGATTTTGGCAATGGTCCTGAAGTGAATGTTTATACACTGCCTGCCCGCATCACCCTCAGCGCGGTTTGGGTGGCGCTCCTATCGTCCAGTATTGGCGGCGGTTTGGCAAGCCTCTTGACATCCCACCGCGCCGCGCAAATAAAACCCGCCGACGCGCTGCGAAAAGGGTAACTATATCGCCTCTCTTTAGTCATCCCCATAGGTTTCTAACCCGTGGGGATTTCTTTACATAACCTTTAAACTCCCTTCAAGGAAACTTCATCGTCTCTGGATATGATAGAGTTGTAAATATCAACAAGCGTGTTCATTAACGAACGTACAGAACAAGAAAAGGAGATTTATTATGATGGGTTGGGGTTTTGGAAATTACGGTAGTTTTGGCTGGATCGGCATGATCATCAACCTGGTGGTCACGGTTGCGGTTATCATAGGCATTGTGTGGCTGGTAATCTGGTTGGTGCGTCGCCGTGGTTCGAGTGGACAGACCTCTTTTGGCTCTGTTTCAACTTTCCAGTCGCCGCGCGAGATTTTACAGGCCCGTTATGCCCGCGGTGAAATTACCCGTGAGCAGTATCAGGAAATATTGGCCGAATTGAGTAAATAATCGGGGAAGCGGCTCCCCATCCCGGCGCCGTTCTCCAGAGTTAAAAGGAGTCTTAAAATGATGGCAGGATTTGGTGGTGTTGGAATAATCTTCATGGTGCTCTTTTGGGGCGCTTTGATCTTCGGTGGTGTCTGGTTGGTGAAAACCATCTTCAATGCCGGGCAACCACATCTGAATGGCACTGCAGTTCACGGGCAACCCTCCGCTCGTGAAATTCTCGACCAGCGCTATGCCCGCGGCGAGATCAGCCGTGAGGAGTACGAACAAATCAAGGCCGATCTCTAACGATCGCGGACGCTTTGAAACAAAGTGACGGTCAGGTTTCAGTGACCGTCACTTTGTGATTCTACCGATATTTTCATCATTTTTTTGATCTGGAACCCGGAACCGGGCCTAACAGCCGGACTATTTTATCTCGCCAGGCTGATATCGTTGCTGATCTCGGAGCTGAATTAGGGAAAATCAAAACGCACATTGTTATCGAGACCGAATATCCTCGAGTAGCTCGCTCAATCCTTACGGTTCCGATGATTACCAGTGACAAGGTGATTGGCACCATTCAAGTGAAAAGCTATCAAGTCAATATGTATACGCCCGAGCATGCTCAGTTATTGAGTGGGATTGCTAATAAGGAATTTCTGGGCATGTAATGCGCACCGGGGAGAATTATATTTCCCAGGAATTTTTCGGTGATCCATTGGTTGCGTCAGATGTGAGTCATTTAGTTCCGGAGAACTGGGGAGGAATTTGTTTGCCCATTCGTGCTGGGCACACCATTATTGGTTTGCTCAACGTGGCAGTTGAATTGCCTCGTCAAATCTTGGAAGATGAAATTGATCTCCTGGTGACTCTGACCGAGATGGTAGGAAGCGCCATTCATCGGGCGCGCTTGCACGAAAATACCCAGCGTCAATTGCAGCAATTGGCAGCTTTGCGCACGATTGATACTGCCATTAGTTCTAGTATGGGTATGAGCTTATCGCTTTCTGTATTACTGGAGCAGGTGATTGGGCAGCTCTCTGTCGATGCGGCGGATGTGTTGGTATTGGATACAAATGATTATGTTTTGAACTATACCGCCGGTCGCGGGTTTCATTCCGATAGATTTAAGGGGCTGCGTTTGCGTCTGGGGGAAAGCCTGGCGGGTAGAGCGGCTTTGGAACGTCGCATGATCGCTATTCCGAATCTTCTTGACAGTAATGATGACTCCACTGAAAAAACTACCGTGCAGGTGTTCCCGCCGGAATATATGGGGG
>CALCSH010000344.1 GCA_937893815.1 uncultured Anaerolineae bacterium
CCCCATATATTCCGGCGGACATCTCCGTCATCGGCTTTTTGCAGTAGAGTCATCTCTGGAAATCAGTGAGGCAAATCCCACAGTGTTGCTATGAATAGCTCGGATTATAGATAAATATCACATAGTCTTATGAAGGATGTCTATTTCAACATGGTTCATCTATGGTAAAATTTTTTCTGGCATGTTACGCCAGGGCGGTGCGTGTCCAATATTCTTGTGCAACTACCTGTTTCGACGGTGGTGTGGAAATTTCAAGGAGTCTCTATGCTCGATAATTGGCTTTATGTTGGATTGTTTATCGTTGCGGCTATTTTAATACCGGCAGTAGCCGTGATATTACCCCGGTGGGTTGCCCCTCGCAAGCCCAATGCAATTAAGCAAGAAACCTATGAATGTGGTATCGAAACCGTCGGTGACGCCTGGGTACAGTTTAAAGTTCAGTATTATATATATGCACTGGTATTCCTGATTTTTGATATTGAAACTGTATTCTTATTCCCATGGGCAGTGGCTTACGATAGCCTGCCACTGTTCGCAGTTTTGGAGGGGGTTATTTTTATCGCCATTCTACTGGCAGGTTTAATGTATGCGTGGCGCAAAGGCGCACTAGAATGGGCGTAAAAGGGCTGAAAGGTAGATTTCTCAGCCTTTTTATTTGTCTCAAATTAACAACGAGTTAAATACATCTCGTTGGTTTAGGAGAATTGTCGAATGGGTGATCCGATTAATCTGATTTCTCAGTGGTTTAATAATTTATTACTTGGATGGGGTTTGGGCGAAAGACTAGTGGCGGTACTCTCGCTCTTTGTGGGTGCAGCTATTTTAGTGACGGCCAGCCTTCTGACGGTGGTGGCGCTGATCTGGATTGAGCGCAAGATAGCTGGTCGTTTGCAAGACCGCATCGGCCCAAACCGAGCCGGACCTTTTGGCTTATTCCAGCCGTTTGCTGACATGATCAAAATTTTCACCAAGGAAATTACCACTCCTGACGGCGCGGATAAAGTGGCTTTCAATATCGCCCCGGTTCTGGCGATAGCTTCCGTGCTGTTGATTTGGGCCGTAATTCCGATGGCTGCCACGATTGTTGGTACCGATATTAACGTCGGAGTTCTCTATATTGTGGCGGTTGGCTCTTTTGGCATTGTGGCGATTCTAATGGCGGGCTGGTCGTCAAACAATAAGTTCGCTCTGTTAGGCGCTTTCCGTGCGGTTGCACAGATGGTATCTTACGAAGTGCCGATGGTGCTGGCCTTACTGGTACCGGTGTTGCTGGCGCGTTCGATGGGCATCAATGAAATCGTGCATGCTCAGGGTACCTGGTTCATTGTGATTGCACCGCTAACCGCGCTGATCTTTCTCATTACATCGATGGCCGAAGTTGGACGTGCTCCATTTGACTTGATCGAAGCCGAATCGGAGATTGTGGCCGGTTTTCATATTGAATATTCGGGCATGGCTTTTGGTATGTTTTATGTGAGTGAGTTTTTGCATGTCTGGACGATTGGCGCCCTGATCGCCACCCTGTTCCTGGGCGGCTGGCGTGGTCCTGGTGCTGAAACCTGGCCGATTTTGGGTCTGTTCTATTTTTATATCAAAACCTTTATCGGCTATTTCGTGATCACCTGGATCCGTTTGTCGTTGCCGCGTGTTCGCATTGATCAACTTTTATCCTTCAATTGGAAATTCCTCACCCCGCTGACGCTTGTGATTCTGATTGTAACTGCAATTGCAGATAAATTGCTCGTGTTGGCAGGTGTAGAGCGCTGGTTTTATGTACTTGTCATGCTGGCTGCGAATATTCTAATTGCCTGGGGCACAGTGCTTGTTCTAAAGGCTTTGGAACCCAAACGCGCTCGCGCTCGGCAGGAATTCCCCCCTCGCCCCGTAGCGGTCGCTCCGAAACCTTCCGAGAACTGACAACTGGTAACTGGAGAGAATCTATGAGTGGATTTGATATTATCTTTCTTGGTATTGCCGCCGTCACACTGGCTGCGGCCTTTATGGTCGTCACAACACACAATCTGGTACATGGCGCCCTCTGGTTGGTGCTCACCTTGTTCGGCGTTGCAGCAACGTTCGTATTATTGAACGCCGCATTTCTGGCAGTTGTGCAAGTGGTAGTGTATATTGGCGCCATCGCGATTCTGATGATCTTTGCTATCATGCTGACTCGCAAGGTGATGAAAGACAGCGGCCCGCAGACGAACGCCAATTGGGTTGTTGCGGCCTTGCTAGGGGCGGTTTTATTTGTTGGCCTGGCTTATTTGCTGGGGAATTCGAGCGCAGCTACCATGGCGCTACCCGAAATGGCCGCTAATATGGACCCTGTTGTTCAACTGGGCGAAGTGCTGGTATCTCCAAATGCCTATGTGTTGCCTTTTGAGCTGGCTTCTGTGCTGCTCCTGGCAGCCCTGATCGGCTCTATCGCCGTAGCCTGGAAGAAGTAGGGAGGCTCTGACATACTTATGATTTCCTTATCCTGGTATCTGATATTTGCCGCCGCCCTGTTTTCGTTGGGCTTATACGGTGTTCTTTCTCGCAAAAATGCCATTGCGATTTTGATGGGTGTCGAGTTGATGCTGAATGCCGTCAATATCAATCTGGTAGCTTTTTGGCGCTATGGCAATTTGGCTATGATTACCGGACAGGTCTTTGCAGTGATTGTCTTTGCTGTCGCGGCGGCAGAAGTTGCCGTTGGCTTGGCCCTGGTGATTTCGCTCTATCGCCGCCGCTCTAGTGTGGTTGCAGATGAGATTAATTTGATGAAGTGGTAGCTTTAGAAAACAGGTAACTAGGGATTAGGCGATTAGGAATTTGTGGTCAGGCATTGACTATCCTGATTACT
>CALCSH010000345.1 GCA_937893815.1 uncultured Anaerolineae bacterium
GGAACACCTGCACGGTAGTTTTTTCAGTGGAGTCAAAATAAGTATTGGTAATTTCATCTAGAAAATAGTGTATACAACGTGCTAAATTTTTTCTCTGGGAACTCTGTGGCGATTGTGGTTTAATCGCGCCTATGACTCACATCGAAAAAATCGCCAAAACCTTGAGAATCAAACCCGGGCAGGTCGCGGCTTCGGTCGAACTGCTCGATGCGGACAATACTGTCCCCTTCATTTCCCGCTATCGAAAAGAGGCTACCGGCGGTTTGGATGAGGAACAAATCCGCCAGATTGAAGAGCAAATCAAAACGCTACGCGCCCTCGATGAGCGCCGTCAAACCGTGCTCAACACCATCACCGAACAAGAACAACTCACCCCGGAATTGGAAGGCCAGATCAACGCCGCTGAAACCCGCGCCGAACTGGAAGACCTGTACCGGCCGTACAAACCCAAACGTCAAACTCGCGCCAGCATCGCCCGCAAAAAGGGGCTTGGCAAATTGGCCGATCTCATCTTGCAGCAACCGCAAGGCAAACAAGCGCCCGAAGAAATCGCGGTGGCATTCCGCAATGCTGAAGTCCCTGACGAGGAAGCTGCTCTGGCCGGGGCGCGCGATATCGTCGCCGAGCAGATCAGCGATCATCCGGCGATCCGCAAGATCACGCGCCAGAAGGCGCTCGAATGGGGGCAACAATTCACCCAAAAAGCACCCGAAGCCGATGATCCGCGCGGTACCTACAAAGACTATTACGAATTCGAACTCAATGTGGATCGCCTGCGTCCACACCAGATTTTAGCAATCAACCGCGCCGAAAAAGAAAACGTGCTGCGCGTGAATATCGATATCCCCGAGCGCGATTGGCGGCGTGCGATAGACGACCACTTTCACCCGCGGTTGAGTTCGCCTTTCGCTAGAGAATTAACTCTTGCTATCGAAGATGCCGCCAAGCGCCTGCTGCTACCCGCTATCGAGCGCGATGTGCGCCGCACGCTCAGCGACACAGCCGAGATTCATGCCATTCATATTTTCGCCGAAAACTTGCGCAACCTACTTAGCCAGCCGCCATTAACCGGGCATGTCGTCATGGGCATCGATCCCGGCTTTCGCACCGGCTGCAAAGTTGCCATTGTAGACGCCACCGGCAAACCGCTCGACACGGCTACCATCTACCCGCACGCGCCGCAGCATCAGACGCAACAAGCCACCGAAATTCTCAACAAACTCATCACCCGTTATGCAGTGACCCTGATCACGATCGGCAACGGTACCGCCTCGCGCGAAACCGAGCAACTTGTCGCCGATCTAATCCAGCAATCCGAGGTAGATTTGCACTATCTCATCACCAACGAAGCGGGAGCGTCGGTGTATTCCGCTTCTCCGCTGGCCCGTGCCGAACTACCAGGGATGGATGTCTCGCTGCGCGGCGCGGTTTCGATTGCTCGCCGGGTGCAAGACCCGCTGGCCGAGTTGGTCAAAATTGACCCCAAATCGATCGGCGTGGGCATGTATCAACATGATGTCGATCAGAAGACCCTCGCCACGACCTTGCAAGTTGTGGTCGAAAGCGTGGTCAACCGCGTCGGCGTGGATGTCAACACTGCTTCTCCGGCGCTACTCGGTTATGTTTCGGGCATTGGCCCCAAACTGGCTACACGCATTGTCGAGCATCGCAATCAGAATGGGCCATTTTACAGCCGCCAGGAATTGCAAAACGTTTCGGGCATGGGGGCCAAAACCTTTGAGCAAGCGGCTGGATTTTTGCGAATTAATGGTGGGGATCATCCGTTGGACGCCTCTGCGATTCACCCGGAGAGCTACGCCGTCGCCGAAGCGGTGGTGCAAGACGCGGCCCTGGATTTGAACCATCCCCCCGATGAACGAGCTGCCACCCTGAGCGCGTACCGCCAGCGCGTGCCCCTCGAAGAACTGACAAATCACCTGGGGGTAGGCATCCCCACCCTGGAAGACATCTTCGAGCAACTCATCCGCCCCGGGCGCGATCCGCGCGAAGATTTATCCAAACCAATTCTGCGCAGCGATGTTCTCAAAATGGAAGATTTACTCACCGGCATGAGTTTGAAAGGCACCGTGCGCAATGTGGTCGATTTTGGCGCCTTCGTTGATATTGGCGTCAAACAAGACGGCCTGCTGCACCGCAGCCAGATTCCGCGCAACCAATCGCTGAGTGTGGGCGATGTCATACAAGTGGAAATTCTAAAAATCGAAATTGAGCGCGGGCGCATCAGCCTGGGCTGGGCGTAATTTTTTATATATCTCTGACATTTTGTTTGCGTTTTTCTTATGTGGGCGTTCTAGAATACCTTCATCTACAAAAACTATTTTACAGTAGATGAAGGAGACTCTGACATGTATAAAAGATACCAACCTACCCATATATGGCGCGAGATGGATCGTTTTCAACGTGATCTAAACCGCCTTTTTGATGATTATTCGCCCAGCACTCACAGCGCACCCAGTTTTCCGGCGGCCAATATCTGGGCCGATGCGGAGAGCGTATTGATTACCGCCGAAATGCCCGGTATGCGCGGTGAGGATATTGATCTCAACATTTTGGAAGACAACCTGACGATCAGCGGCGAGCGCCCGACTGAAAATTTACCAGAAGGCGCTACCTACCACCGCCAGGAACGCGGCTTTGGCAAGTTCGCTCGCAGCGTTCGCCTACCCTACCGGGTGGATGCCAAAAAGGTCAAAGCCAATTTTAAAAATGGCATTCTGGAAGTCAGCCTGCCGCGCGCCGAAGAAGACCGTCCCAAGAAAATTGCGATCAAGGTTGCCTAAAAAGTTGAGGATACCAAAATGACCAACGAATCCAAGGCTTTAGAAGCCCAAAAAGAAGAATTGCTCCCCGAACTGAGTGAGCGCACGCGTGATTGCCGCTGCTTTGTGCCCCGCGCCGATATTTACGAAACCGAAGCCGAAGTTGTCATCCTGATGGATATGCCCGGCATCGAGGATGAGTATATCGAGATTTCGTTAGAAAAGAATATTCTAACCGTCAACGGTTATCTCTTCCCCGTGGATCCCGAAGGTTACTCTCTGGCGCGATGCGAATATCAGGCCGGAGATTTCGAGCGCAGTTTCCGCATTTCGAATCAGATTGAGCAAGATCAGATCAAAGCCCAATACCAGAATGGTGTTTTGCGCCTGACGCTGCCCAAAGCCGAAGAAGCCAAGAAACGCAAAATCGAAGTAAAAGTCGGCTAGACGAGGGGTCTCTGAGAATCCCCGTGGTAGTTGTCCAGATTTAGGGGTATAGGGCGTGTTCCGCACGCCCTATACCCCTAAATCTGGGATTTCTCACGGCAGGACCAAAAGACCCTAGACAAGCAATTCGATAATTCTGGCAGGTTCGATTATAATCAGTCCTGCACTTGGAGGGCGGGCGTGACGCTCGCCCTTTTTGCGCTCAAAATGTACCTGAAGCTTTAACACAAAGCCGCGAAGGAAAAGTCGCCAAGATTTTTTTGCGTCTCCGCAACCTTGCGCCTTCGCGTTGAATCTGTTTTGGCTATCGCTGGAAAGCATCTTATGGACTATAAAGATTATTACAAAACCCTGGGCGTGGAACGTAGCGCTTCGCAGGACGAGATCAAAAAAGCATTTCGAAAATTGGCGCGCAAGTATCACCCGGATATGAACAAGGGCGATCAAGGCGCTGAAGAAAAGTTCAAAGAGATCAACGAAGCCAACGAAGTGCTTTCCGATGCCGATAAGCGCCAGAAATACGATCAATTCGGTTCCCACTGGCAACAGTATTCGCGCGCCGGGGGCCAACCGGAAGACTTCAATTGGGATGCATGGCGCACCGCGGGCGGGCCGCGAAGCCAGCAAGTATCTCAAGAAGATTTACAAAAAATCTTCGGTACTATGGGCGGCGTAGGTGGTTTTGGCGGTTCAGCGGGGTTTTCTGATTTCTTTGAAGTGCTGTTTGGTGGCCGAGGGCGCAGCAGCGGAGCCGATTTTGGTCGCCAACGCGTGCGCCAGCCCAGCCGCGGTCAAGATGCCGAGCACACCGTTGAAATTACATTAGAAGAAGTATTAAGCGGTGCCACCCGCACGTTGCAATGGGAAGATGGCCGCAAGATAGAAGCCAGTATTCCGCAGGGTGTGAAGACCGGTTCCAAAGTCCGTTTGCGCGGCCAGGGTCAGCCGGGTTTCAACGCCCAGGCCGGTGATCTATTCCTGAAGGTCAAAGTCTTACACCATCCCCTATTCGCCCGCGAAGGCAACAATCTGCGCACCGAGCTTCCGGTGGGTTTATACGATGCTGTGTTGGGCAGCGAAATCGAGGTTGCTTCGCTCGACCGACGGGTAAAGCTTATTATTCCTGCTGGGACAGAAAATGGGAAGATTTTTCGACTACGAGGTCTCGGTTTGCCCAGCCTGAAAAACCCGGATCAGTGCGGCGATTTATTGGCCAAAGTTAATATTTTGCTACCTAAAAATTTAACATCAAAAGAGAAGGAATTATTTCAACAACTCAAGAATATTCGTGTACAATAAACATTGTAGAATGCCTAACTCTTTTTGCGGGCTGAGTATAAACGAATAAGGATAGGATTTGCGCGACTCGATAAAAAATATCCCGGAATCAAAAGCGGATGGATTTGGGGGATACACTTCAAATGTGTCCGCTTTGTTGACTGGAAATATGCGTCAAAAAGAAAGGAGCGAACGTTAATTATGAGTTATGACCGTGAAATTCCCAAAAGTATTACCCGAATGGATTATAAAAAAGCCAAGGGTTTTTATGTTCGAATCAAATTCCGGGGAATTGAACACCGCAAGTACTTTGCCGATGGTGTATGGGGCGGCTACGATGAAGCTTTGGAGGCCGCCACGGAATGGCGAAATGAAAAAGAACTCGAGCTCGGCAAACCGCGCACCGACCGACAAATACAATCCAATCCCAACAACCCCGTCGGAATGACAGGTATTCAGAGAATTTGGAAACATACCGGCGCCACCTATCCGGATGGTAGCCCCAAACCTAATTTCTCCGAAGTGTATTACGTGACATGGTGCCCGGAACCAGGTGTACGCAAAGCCACATCCATTTCAATTCTTAAATACGGCGAAAAAGAAGCCTGGCGCAAAGCCGTCGCACTCCGTCGTAAAAAAGAAATCGAATTGTATGGCGGTATCGTCGCCCATAATGGGTGAGACACCCTCATTGACCAAGAATCTCATTCAGGCCGCCGCGTATGGCGGCGAAAACTGGTCACCCCGCACACGGAGTCACGCAGATGAAATTGGCTCCGTGTGGCGCGCTTGCGGCATCAACAGCGAATGGGCGCGTCTCAAGGCGGTGCTGCTGCATGAACCTGGAGCAGAATGGGAACAAATCGGCGACCCTAACGCGGTGCAAATGCTGGCCGCTCCAGATTTGGCGCTCGCTCGCCAGCAGCACCACGCCATCGCTCAGGCGTATCGCACAGCCGGTGTCACAGTTCATTCCGTTAATCCCAGCGAAACACCCCCACCCAACCAGATTTTCTGCGCCGATTTATTTTTGATGACTCCCGAGGGAGCTATTCTAGCGCGTCCCGCCTCCACTGTACGGGCCGGGGAAGAGCGTTGGATTGCCCGCCGTCTGGCCGAATTGGGCATTCCGATTGTGCGCACGCTGAGTGGCGAGGCAACCTTTGAGGGCGCGGATGCGATATGGATCAACCCAGAAACTGTGCTATTGGGACACGGCTTACGCACCAACGCGGCGGGGATCGAGCAAGTTAGTGGCGTGCTTCAAACGATGGGGATACGCGCCATCCCGGTGGAACTGCCTTACGGGGGCATGCACCTGATGGGGCAACTGCGCATCGTAGATGAAAACCTGGCGATTGCCTGGCCATACCGCGTTTCGTATCCGACAGTGGAAGCGCTGCGAGCGCATGGTCTCAAGGTAGTTTTCATCCCAGACGAAACAGAAGCCACACGCAGCCACGCGTTGAATATCGTCTCATTGGGACCGCGCGAAATCATCATGCCCGCGGGCAATCCGTTGACTCGGGCGTTTTTTGAATCCCACAATATTCTTTGCCATACGATCGAGATCAGCGAACTCGCCAAAGCTGCCGGCGGCATTGGCTGCCTGACGGGTGTATGCGAGCGAGAGATGATTTTAACATAACTCTCACTGGGTCACGGCAGCAGCATACCGGTTTTTAGAGTGTGGTGGTCCCATAGAACTGGACACCTATTAGGGGGTTGTTAGGGGGGAGCCAA
>CALCSH010000346.1 GCA_937893815.1 uncultured Anaerolineae bacterium
CTGGGAACCTCCACGCAAAGTCTCAAAGAGCCAAAATTTTCTGTGCGCTCTGTGTTTCCTTGGAAAAACGATAAGAAAGCTCTCTGTTCTTCTACCACCCACTCATTATAAACGTTCATGGTTGCGCATCCAGCGTAGTCATCGTATACTTTTTTTAATGGAACAAATCAGTTTTCTTTCGCCAAAAGCATGGTCGGTTGCCGAAGTCAATCGCTATTTGCGCGATATTTTTGAAAGCGATCATAATCTGGCCGATCTTTGGGTGCAGGGTGAAATTTCCAATTTCTCCCGACCGCGCTCCGGGCATATTTATTTTACGCTCAAAGATGCCAACGCTACCTTACGCTGTGTGATGTGGCGCAGTTCGGCACAGCGGCTGACATTCACCCCCCAGGATGGTGACGCCGTCGAAGTACACGGCAGCATCAATGTCTACGAAGCGGGTGGGCAGGTGCAATTATATGCCGATGCGATCAAACCAATGGGTGCGGGAGCATTGTATCAGGAATTTCTGCGCCTGAAGGACAAGCTCGAAGCCGAGGGCCTGTTTGACGAAGCTCGCAAGCGCTCCATTCCGCGCTGGCCACGGCGTATCGGTATTGTGACCTCCCCCACCGGAGCGGCGTTGCGAGATATGTTGAATACGTTGCGGCGGCGCTATCCGTTGGTGGATGTGGTGATTGCGCCCAGTCCGGTGCAAGGGCAGGATGCTCCGCTGCAGCTCGCGGCCGGGTTGCTGCAAATAAACCGTATCGCTGCCCCCGATGTGATTCTGCTGGCCCGCGGCGGCGGCTCGATTGAAGATTTGTGGGCCTTCAACGATGAACGCGTAGCCTATGCGATTGCCGCCTCCGCAGCGCCTGTCATCACCGGGGTAGGCCATCAGACAGATTTCACCATCGCCGATTTCGTCGCCGATTTGCGCGCCCCCACCCCCACCGCCGCCGCCGAATTAGCCACCCCCAGCCGCGAAGACCTGCTCCCCGCGCTGGCTGAGATGCATCAACGCCTGATCGGATTTAGCATGGCTCATCTCAATGAGCGTCGCTGGCAGCTTGGCGATTTGACGCATAGTTTGCAGCGCCGCTCCCCACTGGGACGGATCCGCAGCGACCGCCAGCGTTTGGACGAATTCAGTTATCGCGCTGCCACGTTGCTGCGACATCGCTTGCAGATGCAGCATTCATTGTTAGGCGCAGCCAGACAGCGCCTGGATGACCTGAATCCGCAAACTGTTTTAGGACGCGGTTACGCCATCGTGAGCCAGCCAGATGGACGCACCGTGCGTGCCGCTTCGCAGGTGCAGCCCGGAGAAAATTTGTACGTGCGCGTTAGCGATGGCAGTTTTGAGGTGGAAGTGACCGCATGACTCATCTGACCGTTATCCAGCGCCAAGCATTGACTGCCTTCATCGAACAATTGGAAGAAAAATTCGCTGCAGAAGCTTCCAACAGTGCCAGCGCGGCTTTCAATATTGGCTGTATGCTGAGTGTTATTGTTGTGCTAGCTGTCGGTATTTTGGTGTGGGTTTGGGGGCATTGGGTAACGGCATGGGTGGCAATGCTGATTACGGGGATGCTGGCGCTGGTCGTGGTGGCCTATTTGGCGATGCGCTCACGCGGCAGCCGGGCCGATGTGATTTATCTCGAAGAAATTCTACCCCAAATTAAAACCAAGATCGATGAAGTTGGCATCCGGCATGCTGATTTTGAAGTTCTGGCGCGTACAACCCTGCCGGAGGGCGCATTGTTGCGACAGTTTGTTATGGTAATAGACGCGAGAAAGTGAAGAATTCTATGACTGAAAAAATAACCCTTGTTGATGAGCTGACCTATGAACAGGCACTTGGCGAGTTGGAAGAGCTACTCTCTATCTTGGAATCCGACGAAGGCAACCTGGATGAAATTCTGACCAAATTTGAGCGCGGGCAGGCGTTGGTGCAGCATTGCGCCACGCTGCTGGAAAAAGCCGAACTGAAGGTTCGACAACTTTCGGGTGACGAGATGATCGATTTCGAGACCGCCGAATGAAACTTCAACTGCTCTTACAGAACTATGTTTTCATCGGCGCGGCCACTGCCTGGTGGCTGGCGCAATTATTGAAAATTCCGATCGAGTATATGCGTTCTAAAAAATGGGAGTGGGTGTTGTTATTGCGCGCCGGAGGTATGCCCAGTTCGCATTCGGCATTTATCAGCGCCACTGCGCATGGTATCGGGCTTTTCGCGGGGTGGGATACGCCGATATTCGCGCTCGCCGTCGGGATGGCGATTATCGTCATCTATGATGCGACCGGGGTACGCCGCGAGGCCGGGCGGCATGCCGAGTTGATCAACGCCATTGTTCTGGATTTGAGCGCAGGCCATTTCCCGACGATGGAAACCCAGGAAAAATTAAAAGAAGTGCTCGGTCATACCCCATTTGAAGCATTGCTGGG
>CALCSH010000347.1 GCA_937893815.1 uncultured Anaerolineae bacterium
CCCCTCGGCCAGCCCAAAGTGAGTGCAGGGCAGCGAAACAGCGACTGTATCGCTCTGGCCCAGGGCAGCCATATCGGCCTGGGATGTGACCACGAGATGATCGGCAGATACCGCGCCCAACTCCGCTGCCAGCGACGCCCCGTTAAGATTGTCGAATTCATCGGCGTGAATTTTGAGGGGGAAGCCTAGCCAGCGGGCGGTTTCCAGGATGCGGCGTGATTGCTCTAGCGAAAAAGCGCCGGTTTCACAGAAGACATCGACGAAAGGTAATCGGTGAAGGTTGAAGGCCGAAAGTTTCGTTTTCCACCAGAGATTTAGCGTAGGCAGCATTTCGTTGCAAACCATATCGGTATAGCCATCCGGGGTGTCTTTGTATTCTGTGGGGATGGCGTGTGCGCCGAGGAAGGTGGGCGTGAGTTCCAGTGGGCCTTCGACATCTAGATCGAGGATGGCTCGCAACATTTTGAGTTCGGTTTCGGTATTCAGGCCGTAGCCGCTTTTGGCCTCTGCGGTGGTTGTACCATGCTTGAACATGCTGACCAGCCGCGGGCGAGTCTGTGCTTTGAGTTCTTCGAGCGAAGCCTGCCGGGTATGGCGTACCGTCGAAACAATCCCGCCCCCGGCGTTCATAATCTCCAGATAACTCTTGCCCTGGATGCGCATCTCAAACTCGGCAGCCCGGTCGCCCGCCCAAACTGCATGGGTATGCGGATCAATCATTCCTGGCATTACCACCCGCCCTCCGGCGTCGAATTGGGGTTCGTCGGCATAGGTGGTGCGCATCTCGCGGCTAGGGCCAAGCGCGGCAATCTTTTCGCCATCGAGTAGCACGGCACCATCTTCGATGATACCCAACTCGCCGAGCGCCTGGCCGCGCTGGGGCGGGCCAGCCAGAGTAAGGATTTGCGAAGCAGAGTGAATCAGCATAATTCCGTCTCCTGTTTACGGCCTATTATATGCTATCTTGCTCCTATTTTGAACATTCGGCTTTGGGGTCTCTGGGAATCCCCGTGGTAGTTATCCGCATTTGGGGGTGTGAAGCGGGCGAAGCCCGCTTCACACCCCCAAATGCGGGGTTTCTCACGGCAGTTCCCAAAGAACCTAAAAAAATGCATTTTTAGCTAAATTTTGACAAGTGCGGTCTGCATCCGCGCCAAAGCCAATTCAATATTTTCCAGCGAGTTCGCAAAACATAGGCGCAGATATCCTTCGCCATACGCGCCAAATGAAGTGCCGGGCAAAAGTGCCACCCCAGCTTCATCAAGAAGATATTCTGCCAGCCAATCGGATGTTTTGCCAAAGGATTTTAAGTTCGGGAACACATAGAATGCACCTTGCGGTTCCTGACATTTCACGCCGGGAATGCGGTTCAGCCCGGCCACTAATACATCACGACGCTGCTGATATTCGGCGACCACCGCTTCGACTGGTTCCTGGGGACCGCGCAACGCTTCAATGCCAGCCACCTGCGTGAAGCTGGCCGTACAACCCACAGAGTGAGTCAGCAACAACCCAACTCGCTCGGCTAAATCCACAGGCATTATCCCGTATCCCAAACGCCAACCCGTCATGGCATAGGTTTTCGAAAATCCATCACAAAGGATCGTTCGCTCTGCCATACCCGGGAGAGTGAGAATGCTGGGGGCGGCTTGCCCATAGACAAGGCGCGAGTAAATTTCGTCGGAGAGTACCCAAATATCATGCCCGCGCGCCACACTGGCGATATGCTCCAACGCTGCTAGCGACATCACGCCACCGGTGGGGTTGCTGGGCGAATTGACCAAAATCATGCGCGTTTTCTCATTGACGAGTTTGTCGAAAGCGGCTACTTCAAACGAGAAACCTTGTTCCTCCACCAACGGAACCGGCACCGGCGTTCCCCCGGCAACTTCGATCATGGCTTTATAGGTTGGAAAACCGGGATCAGGGTAGATGACTTCGTCACCGGGGCGTACCAACGCCAGAGTGGGGAAAAACAAAGCGGGCTTGGCCCCCGGGCCGACGACAACCTGGGCTGGATCGATGGAAATCCCGCGGCGGTCACCTGCATCCGCGGCGATCGCCTGCCGCAGTTCCACTATGCCCGAGGGCGATGTGTAACGGGTATATCCATCCTGAATGGCCTTGATTCCCGCCAGAGTGATATTCTTAAAGGTGGGAAAATCCGGCTGTCCAATTTCCAAATGGATAATTTCCCGCCCCTGAGCTTCCAGAGCTTGCGCTCTTTCTAGCATAAAATAGGCCCCTTCTGGAGCCAGCGTACTCACACGATCAGCAAATTTCATACGTCACCTCGTTTTTTCAGGCTACATTGTAATCGCATAAACGGTCATGCGCTACCTCATTCGCTGAGTTTATGAAATATTGTTTGGTAAGATTGTTTAAACCTGCAATGTCCATAAGCTATAAAGTTTCCTATCAGCAGCACAAGGAGAAGGCAATGAAAAATACTGCAAAAATCACTGTGTACGGCGCATACTGGTGCCCGGATTGCCGTCAAAGCAAGCAATTCCTCGGCGAACACCAGATTGCCTATCACTGGGTTGATATTGAACAAGACAAGGATGGGGAAGCCTATGTGCTGAGAAAAAACGCGGGGAAACGGATGATCCCAACTATTGAATTTGAAGATGGCTCGATTCTGGTTGAGCCGTCCAATGCGGAATTGGCTCAAAAGCTGGGATTGAAAACATCAGTCTCGCGCAGTCATTATGACCTGATTGTGATTGGCGGCGGCCCTGCTGGGTTGACCGCCGCGTTCTATACTGCCCGAGAAGGGATTGATACCCTGGTGATAGAGCGCGCCGCGCTAGGCGGTCAGGCGGCCACAACACAATGGCTGGATAATGTCCCTGGTTTTGCGGAGGGCATATCGGGAGCCAATTTTTCCCAGCAATTGCGTCTCCAGGCGGAGCGCTTCGGGGTTGAGTTGCTCCAGGCGCAAGATGTAACACGCATCCATAGCCACGATAATTACCACTGTGTGTTCACTAACGACGACAGCGAATACAGTGCTCGAGCGATATTGATCGCTACCGGCAGTCGCTATAAGCAATTAGGGGTACCCGGCGAATCGGAATATATCGGCGCGGGGATCCATTTCTGTGCAACCTGTGATGGTCCTTTTTACAAAGGGCGGTCGGTAGCCGTCATTGGCGGCGGCAATAGCGCCACGGAGGAAAGCGTTTTCCTGACCAAATTTGTCGAGCGCGTCACGCTACTGGTGCGCGGCAACAAACTCGACGCCAGCCAGGTACTCATCGATAAAGTACTTTCGCATCCGCAAATCGACGTTCAATTTAATATCGAAGTGGTTGAGTTCCGCGGGGCAGAGAGCAAGCTAAACACGGTGATTCTCAAGAATCGTCAGAGCCAGGCCATCACAAAAATCCACCCTGCTGGAGTGTTCATTTTCATCGGGCAAACACCAAATAGCGCGTTTCTGGAGAATTCAGGTGTCCAAACCGATCGTTGGGATTTTCTAATCACCGGACATCCGTTGATTCATGGCGCAACTCGGCCAACCGCATTCGAACAACGCGATCCCTATCTACTTGAAACCAGCATCCCTGGTATTTTTGCTGCCGGAGATGTGCGCGCCGATAGCACCAAACAAGTGGCATCAGCGGCAGGCGAAGGCGCTACGGCCGCCTTGCTCGTGCGGGAATATTTAAAAACTGTATAACTGATATGGATTATTCACGATGGGGTCAGGCCACAGGGGCACGACCGCGCGCCTGTTCCGGATGGCGCATGGTCATCATGGGAACGCCAACTCCGTAGGTGATGAAATCGCCAACCGGCTGCATCTCGATTATGCACATGGTGGCCAGTAATTCGGAATCGGTTTCCAAACCACGCAGGAGCACGTTTCTCACCTCTGCTCCAACTTTCCCGGTATCTACCACTTCCGCGATGCCCGAGAAGGTTATCGTTGCCGCAGGGATTTTGATGAAGGGCATGAAAGGAATCCGTTTAGGAATTGTCACTGTTAGTGAAACATGCGGATTGTTTTCAATGTACCGCGCCTTCCAGGTATCTTTGCCGGTGGCGATATACACTTTTTTCCCACGCGCCACGTAGACCACGCCAACTGTGCGCGCTTCACCATTGGCTGTCACAAAGCCGAGCACAGCAAAAATCTCTTTCTCAACCGCTTGCCAAACCTGCTGACTGGATAATTCGAGAGTCATTTCGTTCTCCTTGTTCATAAACTGGAAAAACCAAAATAGAATTAACGCGGCGATTTAAAGCACCAACACAATGCGCCCCTTGATGGCAGCTTTTTCAATTAACTCGTGCGCTTTCGCTGCATCTTCAAGTTTCATACGCCGCTCGATAGCAGGTTTGATTTTACCAGCCTCCAACAAATCGAAGAGCACCGCCAAATCTTTCTTGAACCAATCGGGGTGTTTTTTGCGCAATGCACCAATTGAGTAAAAGGATGTCTTGCGCCCATTCGGCAGAATATTCCACAACGCCATTTTCATATAATCCGTCGGGACACTGCCGCCCTTTTTTCCCATTGCATCGTTGTAGAAACCATAGGGGACAAGAATGCCACCTTTACGCAGGGATTGAAAGGAACGTCTGAAATTTTCCCCGCCGATGAAGTCGAAGACCGCATCGCACCCGCCCACGGCTTGCATCCGATTAACGAAATCTTCGGTGGCGTAGTCGGTGTGCTTCGCACCCAGCCCCTCGACCAGTTCCCGCTTGGAGGCAGAGGCTGTGCCGTACATTTTCAGGTCAAGCAATGTGCCAAGTTGCAACAGTGCCGTACCAACCGCCCCGCCCGCCCCGTGGACGAGGATCGTCTGCCCGCGCTGGATTTTGACGACGCGGTGCAGCATCTGGTAGGCGGAGACGTAGGAAAGCACCAGGCTGACTGCCTCGGCGGGATCCAACCCCGGGGGAACAGAAACCAACCCCGAGGAGGGCCGCAGCATATATTCGCTGTAGGCGCCCCAGACGGTCAAATCCGCAACCATCTGCCCAACTTTGAACTCCGTCACGTTTGCGCCGAGATTATCCACCACGCCGACCATGTCGTAGCCGGGCGAGAGCGGCGGCTTTTCCTTGAAGCCGTAGTAAATCCCCTTGCGGACGAGGTTGTCGGTGAAGGTGGCGCTGGCAGCCAAAACTTTGACGCGCACTTCACCCGCGCCGGGTTCGGGTATGGTGTTTTCGGTAACAACCTGTAAAACATCGGGGTCGCCAAATTCTCTGAGGATCACTTTTTTGTAGTTCATTTTTTCTCCAGTGTCAGGTTTTCAATCAACGATAAAAAGTTTTGCCCCTGTTGAGGTAAATGATCTGTGTGATTCTGCATTATCAGCTACCTGATAGCTCATTCCGGTTCTTAACACAAATACCCTTCCATCAGCAAGCTCAGTGTGTAACTCCCCCTCGAGGCAAAGCAAAATATGTCCCTTTGAGCACCAATGATCGGCCAGGTAGCCGGGGCTATACTCAACCATGCGCACACGAATATTCCCAAATTGTTTTGTGTGCCAAAGCGCGCTGCCTTTTTCTCCTGAGTGTTCTGTAGGCGCAACGTCTTCCCAGTCGGTTGTGCCAAATGGAATATCTTTTATATTCATGAATTCCTCCTTTACGAAGTGGTAAACTCACCGAATTCCTACCCGCAGCAGGAAATCCCGACAAGTTATTTGGGTGATTTGGCTTTCTCTTGGTAATGTATAAAATAAATTCCACTCAGCAGAAATAGCCCCGCCAGCATGAATACGATCCGCAATATATCGAAAATCGGATTGGGAAAGGTGTAAACCAGAATCCCAATCGGCAAGTAGCCAAACCACAGGCTGTATTTGAGCAGCTTTTCGAGCAGTGTGTTGCCGGGTAGGGCGAAGGCGAAGAGGAAGAAACCGAGATAACTGCTGTGAAATTTGAGCTGGCTCCAGATCATGCGATTTTGTAGATCGTGCAGGGTAATTGGAAAACCATTCAGGGCGGTGGTGAGCTGGGTCAGAATGTCGTGATTTTCGAGCAGGTCGAGGTAGGCGGTAATCAGCAGCGCACCCAGCCCGATTGCAACGACTATCTTTTTGTTTCCCTCCCACAAAGAGATGGCGAGAAAAACGAAGGCAGCCGTATAGAACGTCAGGAAGAGATTGTCGAAGGTTAATGCCAGTCGCAGGGGTTGTTCTGCGGCGATGATCTCGTCGGCATAGACTTCGGGCGCGGCGACCAACTCAAAATGCTGGGGCGATACGCCTTTCATCAGCGTGATGGCAAACATGCCAGCCAACATCAATCCAGCGGCGAAGGCAGTGATGGCGATATATTTGTAAATTTCTTTGGTAGTCATCTTTTTCTCCTAAAGAGTTGCTTTTTGTCCGATCATCCCCAAATGGGTGTGTTGGAACGCATCGGGATATTTCAAGCCATAGCCCAATATACGATCCATGCTGGAGTGACCTAAGAGGATCAGCTTTGTATCCTTAGATGATTTGTCATTTCACCGATTTGCACCGGCTCCGCACGGGTGAATTCAATCTCGCGAACCATCTTCATATCCGCCCACAGCATGGCGTGACCTTTGGTGAAGCGCATGCTTCGTACCCGCCGCTGCCAGCGTTGGATTTCCTTTTGGGTGGCTTCGCGTAATTCACCAGCGACCCCGTACAAGCGCACGGCAGGCGGAGCGATGAATTTGCCGCGCAGCAGCGAGCGCAACCAAAAACCGATGCCGCTATCAACTGCCAGCACGCAAACTTGTTGATTGGCTTGCAGGTTTTGCGGCATTTGGCGCGGAAACTTTTCAAAATACACGCCTTTTCCGGGTTCGCCTAAGATCAGGGAGCCAATTGGTGTGATATGTGGCTCGCCGTTTTCATTCACCGTTGCTATGGCGTAATGGAGCGATGAGCGAAACGAGCGTTTAAAAAGCTGCTTGATTTCCGTCCAATTTTCGGTAATTTTCATGGTTCAGCTTTCCTTTGTCTTCAGTTTGTCTTTGAGCCTTAATAACAGGATCGGATAAGCCATCACAAATGCA
>CALCSH010000348.1 GCA_937893815.1 uncultured Anaerolineae bacterium
CCAACCTGACCAAACTCTCATTTCAGATGGGTATAAAAACTGAGGCATGTCAAGGTCGTTACGCATTTGCACCGCGGATTCGGCGACCTGGGTCAGATCGGCATGGATGAAGCGTGAGCCAAGCAGTGACTTTTCCATCTCGGAATAGAGTAAAGCATTACCGCCGCGTCCCTGGAATTCAGGTAAAATCCCCGCTCCATTGAGCGCCACCCATTTCGTGCGCCGCATTTCCAGCAACAGGTCGAAGATTCCCGTGGGGAACAGTTTCCCCTTCGCTCGTTGCAAGGCACTCGAAACATCCGGGAAGGCAAATAGAAAGCCAACCACCTGTTCACCGTGCAGAATTAACTTGATCATGCGCGGGTCCGCCAACAGCAGAACATTCTCCAGAACGTAATCAATCTCGCGTTCGCTCAGCGGGTAATATTCCCAGTTATTTACAAACGCCGAGTTATAGGCTTTACCAATGCGTTTTGCCCATGTTCGCAGTTGACGCTTGTTTTGCAGATCCAACACATCCAATATGCCACGCTGACGCACACGCCTGGCGATGCGGTGAACTCGCTCTGGCACGATAAAATCTGGGGTGTGGATATAATGCGAAACGAAATCTACCTCTTTGCGAAAGCCCAATTTCTCAACAAATTGCGGGTAATAAGGGTAGTTATAATTCATCATCGTCATCATTTGGCGATGCTCGAAACCCTCCACTTGTAGACCGTAGCCATCCAGAGGCCCCATTCCTTTTGGGCCGACGATCTGAGTAAGCCCGCGGGTGCGCGCCCACTCAAAGGCGCGTTCGAAAAGCATCTCAGCGACAGAATAATCTTCAACACATTCAAAAAAATAGAACTGGGCCTGTTTTTTCTCGTGATGCTGGTTATACGGTCGGTTCTCGATGGCCGCCAGACGACCAACGACTTCACCACCGCGCTCCACAATGAAAAAGTCGCCATCGGAGTGTTCGTAAAAGGGGTGTTTCGACCGATTTAAATAGGCCTTCGCATCAACCAAAGGCGGCGGAACCCATTGGGGGTGCTCACTGTACAATCGGTATGGAAATTGCACAAATTGCTGAACATCAGATTTGGCGCGCGTGTCGATTTGTCGTATAGCTGTCATCATTACCTCCACGGGTATCAGGATGCCCGGCAGAATTCCATAACTGCCGCTGAGAACATTTTATCACCTAATAGGGGCGCGGTTCCTGGGCAGTATCTTCGCAAAG
>CALCSH010000349.1 GCA_937893815.1 uncultured Anaerolineae bacterium
GCTAGCGGAATATGTCATTGTTGTTACGAACACGGGTGATTTCCCACTTACCAATATAACCATTTCAGATGATCTGGCTGCAATGGATGATATTGCGAATGCCATTGATGATTTCACTTATTCATCTACGGTCTCAATTATAAATAATAATGCTACGCGTGCTGCAATTCCTGTACCTACAGAGCCTTCGGTTGGTGCGACCAGCCTTTCCTGGGGAACCTGGGAGGACATTCAACCCGGCGGTTCCGTTACTATCGTCTTCAAGGTCAAAGTTGATGCATTAACCCCAACTGATGCAGGTAAATATTATGATAATACGGTCATTGTCAAAAGCGATGAACTTGATGAAGTAGATGATGTTGGCACCACTGGCGGACAAACAAATGGTGTAAACAATGATAGCAATACACCAGATGGCAATGATCCGGAAAACGATGAAGATATCGTTGTAGATTTGAAACCTGATCTGACAATTACCAAAACCAATAACGCTACCGATAGCATTATTACATCTGGAAGTTCTTTCAATTGGACGATCACAGCTACAAATAGCAATATCGCGGCCAGTTTCGCAGATACCGAAGTCATCTTTAGTGATACCTTGCCCGGCGTAAGTACATATTACCCACAGGGCGCACTTACTGTGAACAATGGCACAACCCCGCCTACAGGTACGATTGCCTGTGCCATATCTGGCGTAACTTTAGAGTGTGCTGCCAGCGGCCCTGTCAGCATGGACGTTGACGCCTCCTTTGGCGTGACATTTGCTGTCAGCCCGAGCGCTGTCGGCGTTCTTGACAATACAGCCACGGTCGACCCGGGCCTGAAAATTGCTGAGGGTGATGAAAGCAATAACACAGCTTCCGATACTGTCTCCGTGTTTGCTGCTCAGCCATCAAAAGGCATTGTGGCTACCTCCGAGCCTTCTACAGGTCTCGTTTCAGGCACAGAACGTGTCACAATCGGCGAAATGGTGCGCTACCGAATCTCAGCCCTCATTGCTGAAGGCACTTTCACCAATGTCCAGCTAATGGATAATATCCCTGCTGGCTTTCAATTCCTAAATGATGGAACGGCGCTATTTTCATTGGTATCCAATGGTGGCGGAATCACGTCTTCCACGCTGGCATGTGCCAATGATTCTGGCAATGCAGTCGATACCACCAGCCTGCCTTCCGCAAATGTAGATTGTTCATTAGCGGGCGCGATCAGCGCTGGACCTTTTAGCTCTGGTACTGACGTTACGTTTAGCCTGGGCAACCTGACCAATTCCGATGCTGATGCCGACAATGAATATGTCGTGATCGAATTCAACGCGTTAGTGCTAAATGATATTGCTAACCAAGGAACAAATAATCAAACTGGTGCTGATGTTGCCAGTTCCATTAGTAACACTGTATCACTGCTTGTTAATGGTTCAACGGTTGGATCTGCCTCTCCGAGCGCCACTATTTCGATAGCGGAACCGGCAATTTTTGAGGTTACGAAGTCTGTTGCTCCAGTAAAGACAACTTATCAGCCTGGCGATGCGCTTACTTATACAATAACGTTTGTCAACGACATTGCCAGTAACGACAATAAAGCTACGGCCTTTGATGTTACGTTAACTGATACATTCGATTCCAACCTTACCGTTGGAACAGTCACTGTTGATAATACCGATCAAGGAGCTACTTGTTTGGGTGGCACAGCCTCAACGACCAGTGATTCCACTGTTGGGCAGGTTGTTACAGTAGGCGTCACTTGTCTGGATCCGGGCAAGCAGGTAGTGGTCACGGTTGCTGCGACTATAAAGGCCGCAACAGCTTCCGGAACGGATATTACGAATAATGCCGGTCTGGTCTACACTAGCTTGCCGGGGGCACAGGGTAATTGTGCCACATCACCGTTTAAATGCGATAGCGTTGGAGCCACCGGTACTGGTACTGGTGAACGGAACGGCTCCGGGGGTGCAGGTGCAGATGGTACTGTATTGGATAATTATGTTGCAGCCAGCAGCACAGTCACCTCGTCGGTTCTTTATGGGTCGCTCACGATCATAAAAGATGCAGTTCCTAACGATGCGCAGGACTTTGCCTTCACAGGTTCTTCTATTTTCAGCCTGGATGATGATAGCGATGGAACGTTGCCTAATTCACAGGTGTATATAAACATTGCACCGAATACTTATACGGTTACTGAAACTGCTATAGCGGGCTGGACGCTGACAGATCTGAGTTGCATAGGTGATACGGATACTGGCTCAACGCTGACTCTTGCTACTCGTACGGCCGATATTGACCTGGATGCAGGCGAAGATATTACCTGTACATTTGAAAATACACTGGATACGTACA
>CALCSH010000350.1 GCA_937893815.1 uncultured Anaerolineae bacterium
TTCGATCAGGTCGACGTACGCCGCGACGTAGCGCAGCGTGTCGCGCGTGCACGGCGGATACACGAAGTCCTGCCAGTCCGGATAGGACCAACCGGCGATGCCGACCGCGATGCTTCCCGCCATGCCTGCTCCCGTCAGACGCCGATCAGGGCGGCGCCGATGACGCCGGCGGAGTCCCCGATCTGGTGTTTCACGATCGGGGTCTCGAGCGGTCCGCCGCTCGGGATGTTCGCGGCGACCTCGCGCACGCCCTCGCTGTAGATCGCGTTGAACTTCGAGACCCCGCCGCCCAACACGATCACACCGGCGACCACAAAGACATCAACCATGTTGACCGCCGCCACCTTGACCGTCTGCCCGGCAGCCGCATTGGTCAGGCTGGGGTTGACGATCGTGCCGGTGCCGATACTGGCAACGATATCGGATTCAATCTCTTCGTAAGCAATGGCGCCAGCCAGGGATCCGGCCCCGCTGGTGGCAGCATTGGCTGCGATGGTGAAGACATCTTCCTTGGTGAAAGCTTCCACGGCCAAACCAACCATCGTTTCTGTGCGGAAGCTGTCACCATTTTTATAATTGCCAGCATCGGCAGCGCCAGAGTAAACGGTCATGGTTTTGGCCGAGTTGCCATTGGCTGTGATCGTGGAACCAATGCCGATATAGGCTTGGGTATCTTTGTGGATCAGCGTAACCCCGACACCAGCGCCAATACCACCACCTGAAACAGCCAAGGCACCGGCGATGATCAGCGTTTTGCTAATATCCTTTGCCGATACCAGGATGTTGCCATCGGCAAAGATCGTGGCGTTATCGCCGATACCCGCATAGGTGTTCGATTGAATATCCACGACCGAGACCGCGCCGCCAATCGTAAGTCCGCCGCCCGCCATGCTGATCGAGATCGAAAGCACATCTTCGCGAGCATCAGCCCTGACGGTTATATCTTCTTTGGCGTCAACACGCGTATGATTGCCAATCGTGGCCTTGGTGTTGTTATTAATATCCAGGGAATGGATGCCCGGGCCAACCGCGCCCGCGCCAATCGCCAGCGAACCGGCCACGCCAAAGTGATAGCTGTCACTTCCGGCAGCCACCAGCACCGATTGGGCGCTGCCTGGCGAGGCGGTGTTCTGGTTAATCTGGGCGGTATTGTCAATATGGGCAAAAGTGTCGGCGCGCAGTACAGCAATGGCCGCAGAAACTTGCAGGCCAGCATAAAAACTACCCGAACCACCCACGGCAATCATTTCAATATCATCGCGGTTGATGGCAGTGACGGCCACACCGCGCATGCTGGTTGATGTAGGCAGGGAGTTGCGCTGGCGAATGATCGAATCGTCATTGGCCTCGCGGTTGGTGGTCTCCGGCTGATGCACGTCGGTGCCGTCATTGCCTTCTTCGTAGAAGTTGATCGAGAACTCACCGGTGTAGACCGAGGTGTCTGCGCCCTTGGCTTCAGCATCGACGATGGCTCCCGCCCCAATATAGGACTCAACTGTCTTGTCAGTGTAAATCACACCAACAGCCGCGCCCACACCGCCCCCATCCAGGGCGATGCCAGCCGAACCAGTGATGATATCCACGCCGGTCTTATCTTCAGTATCCACCACTACATTGCCGACCGCATAAACCGTCGCCAGGCTGCCAATATAGGCCTGCGTATTCAGGTAATAGGTATGCACATCTGTGGTAGCGGCAATGCTGAGCACACCAGTTGTAAAGGCGATACTGATGGCAACCGCCAGCGTTTTCTCGGATGAAGCCGCACGCACATCGACATCATTCTTCGCCAAGACGTTGGCGCTGTTGCCAATATAGGCCTTGGTATTCTTGGTCAGGGTAGTAATATCGACCGCCGCCCCAAGACCGCCGCCCTCGCCCAATGAGATCGCCACGCCACCCGCTCCAATACCCAGGTAGGTATCATCGGAAGCCAGCACGTAAACATTTTGAGCACTGGAAACCAGGAAGGTCAGGTTGTGGGATTCGCTGCCTGTCCCTGGGGTCAGGTCAACGATGTCGGTTCCGGCCAGAGCGTGCACGGCCGAATCCAAAAGTTTAATTTTGGTGGAGTCCAGCGGATCAACCACGACATAGTAAGTGGTCGTTTCGTTCAGGCCAATGCTGTCTGCGCCACTATTCTTGCTGTAGCGCAGCGCGTCGCCGGTGACGAAGCCGTGCGCACCCAGGGTAATTGTTTCGGCGCCGCCATCGACGGCAGTTACGCTGTTGAAATTGGTCTGGTAAGTGTTGGCGGCATTGATCACCGCACCAGCGCCCATATAGGCTGTCGTGGTTTCGTCCATGACGGTTACAACTACTGAGCCGCCAACCGCTACGGATTCGGCACCCGCCCCGGCGATGGCGATACTGACCATATCTTCGTAAGAAACCGCCACCGCGGCGACACCCGTAAAGGTGCGCGCGATCTGGTCGCCATTATCATTCTTATCACCGGTATAAATATTAATGGCAGCCCGGTTGCTGCGAGCGCTGACGTGAGAATTATCCCCGATATAGGCTAAGACAACATTATGGGTAATTACATCGCTATTGGCAATACCCAAAGCACCAAACCCAAAGGCAATGGCCAAAGTACCCGCAATGGTAACCACACTCATATCGTCCAAAGCCTGCACGGCAACACTGCCATCGGCTGAGATGTTCGAAACACCGTCAATATAGGCTTTGGTATTATTGGTTAATTTATTAACTGAAAAGGACCCGGCACCGGCAGCCTTGTCGCCGACTGCCCCGCCAATGGCGATGCTGACGATATTGGCCAGTTGAACCGCTTTAGCGGTCACGTTGCCATTCGATGCATTCACCGTAGTGGCATCAAAATAGGCGAAGACATCGTCGTCGATCTCGTTGTACGAGAAGGCAATCCCGACTCCGCCGCCGCTCTCTTCGAACTGGAAGCCCAGTGCACCCACGATGGTGTGAATATCTGGGTCATCATGCGCTTCCAACTCTACACCACCTGCCGCTTCAATCCCCTTGCCGCCAGATTTTTTACCAGAAATATACACCGAAGTTTCGGCCTCGATCATAACGACTGTAACCGAGATCGCCAGGGCCATACTACCTTTGCTGATGGCAATCGCGATGGCTACCGTGATAATATTGGCATCTGTAAAAGCCGTCAGTTTCAGCAATCCCGTAGTAATCACATCGGAATTTTTAATGAAGGCTTGCACCACTTTATCGATCAGGCTGACCACCACGGAGGCGCCAATGCCGACGGTTTTGCCGCCATAAGCCAGCGCGCCCGCAATCCCGACGATGACAGAATCGTCCTTGGTTTCCAGGGTGGCACTACCCGCTTTTACTTTGATGTCAGATTGATTGGTGACAAAGGATTTGGTGATGGTATCAATCTGGTTGACGACCACCGCTCCGGCGCCCGCCCAGCCTTCCATCACGATGCTAAAACTGACCGCAATGCCTGTGATCGCATCATCGTTGACAGCCTTCAAATTCAGGTTACCGCTCGAAAGGGTGATATTGGCATGGTTGATGAAAGCCTGCGTCTGGCTGGTGATATCGTTCCAACCAAACGAACCGGCAATACCACCGGCGTTGCTGCCCTCTTTGGAGGTGTTAACCGTAATCGCGCCCACAACACCCACAATCAAGGTATCGGTCAGCGCGCGCAGATCCAAATTTCCGCTGTGGTTGATGTTAGCATAGCTGATATAGGCAGCCAAATTTTGATGACTGATGTTGACCGAAGCCGCGCCTGAAACGCCGATACCGTAAGAGCCGCCGCCTTCGGGAGCCTGAGCGCCCTCGGCCTGTGTGCTGCTGTCGGTGATCACGGCCGCGGCGATTGAACCGGCGCCAATCGTACCGACGTTTTCGCCAATCACCTGGAACTCGCCGCTACTGACGATCAATCCCGATTGTAAGCTCTCACCTTGTTTGCGGAACGAATGCAGGCCGCTGGCGCTGCCGGTGCTAACCACACCGACAACAGGTGTTGCCGCGGTGGCGTGGGCATACGAATCTGTTATTTGAATTTCGGTCGCGCTCTTGCGGATAACGTAATAGGGCGAGCCGCTGGTCATCGTGCCACCGGTTGTGCTCAGGCTGGTACCGCCGCCGTTATCGTAGATGACAGCATCACCGCTCTGGAAATTATGCACATAGCCCAGGTCAACCGTATTGTCATCAACATTATGGGGATCAAAGACCGGCTGACCGACGATGGCATTGGTGTTACGGCTGAACTCGTTATAACCGACCGTGAAGCCCATGCCCACGCTCTTGCCCCGGGTGATGCCGCCGGTGACGTTATACAGTTCGGACTCATCTTCTGATGAAACCAAAACACCATAATCCGTGACGTAAACGCCATAATCTGTAAGCAATTCGTTGTCGGTCGGAGCAGCTCCCACAGCGGGCAGGACGTCCTTGATATGGTCATCAGTGATGGTGATCTCGCCGTCATCATTGGTGTCTAAAATATAGGGCAGCAACTCGATGGTATCGTGCGCGCCGCTGAACCTGAAGAATGAGTAGCGTGCGAGAATTTTGCGGGCCTGGGGAATTTTCAAACAGTTGGTAATACCTGCGCCGTAGGCACTGCAGGTGGCGTCGGGCGCGATGGTAATGAAAGCGCCATCATCAATATGAGCGGTGGTGTCATTTTCGATATAGGCGTATGAGAAGGTGCCGTTGATCGCCCATTTATCTGACTTGCCAGTAGTCATGGCAATCACCACAGTGAAGGCGCGCACATCGGCTTTGACTCCCAGGGCCGTACCGGAAATTTGAGCGCCATCTTCAATACGCGCCAGGGTGACGTTTTGAGCGTCCAGGAAAAACAACGTGCCGCCAATCCCACTACCGCCCGATTTCGAACCAAAGAATGTGAGCGCAAAGACGCCCGCCAAATGGACAGTTTCCATAATGGTCGTGGCATAGACGACTACCTGGCGATGACCGTCAACGGCCATCAGGCCAAAATGGGTAAAAGCGCTGGCCGGGGCACTCAGGTCAAGTGCCGTACCTGCCGCCGCTAACGCCGCGCTGGCTGCAAGCTTGATCTTGGTTGCGCCATCTGTAATCACATAATAAACTGTGCCATCAACCAAGCCCAAACTGGCCCCGCCGCCGCTGTTGAAAATCAAGGCATCGCCAGTGGTCAGACCGTGGTCATAACCCAGGGCGACGGTGTTGTTACCAGCATCAATGGCGGTGTTGGCAAAGATAAAATCCTGATTGATCAGGGCATCTTCTTTAATCAGTGCCACAGCTTTATTATTCAGGAATACGAAGTTGAAGCTGGTCGCCAAAGCGCCCTTCTTGCCCTGGGCTTCGACCTGCGTCCAGGAGTTGAAGAACCCGGCCCGGATGCCGCCGCTGGTGTTGAGCTTATCAATCAGACCGCCGATGCCATCGATTTGCAGCCACTGAATTTCATAGGGGTAACGAGAATCGGCCCAAACCAGTACTTCGCCATGGGCATTAACGCGCGCGCCGCTGCCAATAAAGGCAGTTGCCGAGATATCCGACTTCCACACCGAAACGCCGATAGCAACCGAATAGGAGCGCGAGCGATTTTTATTGGGATTGGCTAAATTAGAACCCACCTCGGCAAAAGCCGAAGTCTCAAACATATCGCTGGCAATGGAGATGATTTTAATATTCCCTTTGGCGATGACGATCGCCCCGGGCGCAATCTCCACCAGCACTGTAGCATCTTCGTCGGTGTAAGCCACACTTGCCGCCAGACCCATCGTTTCTTTACCAAAAGAATCTTGTTTGACGTTCTCACCGCATATCGGTCCGAAGAAACATTCGCTTGAACCAGATAATCCCACTTTACCCGCTACCGTCATTTTAACTTTGGCGCCAATGCTCCCCGTACCGACTTGCGCGGTTGTCGCATTATCATTTTTCAGATGAACATAATCTATGGCGGTGATGGTTACGTTCCCTGCAGCATGGGTGATGCCATCCAATGAGACGTGAATATTCGAGGTAATCATCAAGAGCGAAACCGCAACAGCTACCTGGGCAT
>CALCSH010000351.1 GCA_937893815.1 uncultured Anaerolineae bacterium
AAATTATAGACCATCTGCGCCTCGTTACTGCCATCACCAAAATACGAAATATTCTCGCTGTGGGGCACATTCGTCTCGGTGATGAGAATGACATGCGGGGCCACAAAATCCAGCACAGTGCGCATTAGCTGCACAATGCGGTGGGTGCGCGGCAGGCTGGCGCATGTTGTGCCGATTTCCTTCCAGATGAAGGTGATCGCATCCAGGCGGATGAGTTCCGCTCCGTGAGCAATGTAGAATAAGAGAATGTCAATCACTTCGATCAGCACATCTGGGCTGGTGTAGTTGAGGTCAATTTGATCGACGCTGAAGGTTGTCCAGACATATTTTTCGCCGCGGGACGTTTGGAACGGCGTCAGCACAGGGCTTGTACGCGGCCTGAAGACGCGTGAAAGATCAGTATCCGGCTCAAGGGACAGGAAAAATGTTTCATAATCAGGATCACCATTGAGGTAGCCCTGAAATTCCACGCTTTGGGCCGAGATGTGATTTACCACGGCATCCAACATCAGGCGGAAATTCTCCCCCAGGTGGGCGATATCCTTCCAATTTCCAAAATCAGGATTTACCTGGCGGTAATCAATCACGGAGAAGCCATCATCGGAGGAATAGGGATAGAAAGGCAAGATGTGAACGATGCTGATGAGTTCGGTGAGATGTGACTGAAGAAACGCTCCTAGGCTCTGAAGAGGGCGACCGCCATCGTGCTGGATCATATCTCCATAGGTGATCAGCACCGAATCGCGCTCACTGATGCGGTTTTTGCGAGCAAGTTGGGGGCGGTGTGCGTGAGTGGTTTTGAACTGGTTGAGATGAGTCATCAACTGCCGATGAATTGCAGCGGCGTCATCCTGCCCATAAATGAAGGCGATGTGGTCGTAAAGTATTTTTTCGAGTAAAACGGGGGATTTATTCGACACGGATCAGTTGATGGATGTGTTTTCGTAGCGTGTTGAGGGAATAGTATTTTTTGGCGATACGGAAGTTATGTTCCGTGGTTTCGCGGCGCAGGTCAGCATCGATCAGGTAGGCCAGCGCCTGATCGGCAGCCAACTCGATATTTTCTGGCGCGACGGTTGCCAAATGATTGGCATCATGGCCCGCGAGCGTATTCCCTAAGGATACGACGCGCAAACCTTTGTCCTTGATGTCTGCCTGGTACACCGGATATTCAAAGAGCATGATGGGCAATTTCGCCCGCAAAGCTTCAAGTAATTGATTGCCCCAGCCTTCCCACAAACTTGGATAGGTAACAAAATCGGCGTGGATATAAGTGTCCCAAAGGGAGTAGACTTTCTGACCGTTGCGGGTTTCACGGCTTTCGCCGATGATATCTTCAATGAAGATGGCTTCAACACCCAATTGTTTGGCTTTTTCTGTCAGCAATGCTTTGTAACGGCCCGTGAGATCATCACGGGCTTGGCCTGGCAATACTAACACAATTTGGCTATCGGTTGTGAATTTGCGTCCATCGTAGAGTCCGTGCCTTTCAAGTTGGATGCGACGCTGCTGCGAATTTAGTGCGTGAACAATATCCAGGGCTAACTCGATGCCTTTGCGGGTGACGAGGCGAGTAGCCTGTAACACCAGAATATCGTCTTCGCTCAGGCCAATTTGAGTGCGGAAATCAGCATTATACTTGTCGAGTTGCCAGTCAGGGGCATCGAAGTCGAAAACATTGGGCACAACGGTTGCCGAAATCCCTTTGCGCTCTGCCAGTTTTTGTTGAGCCAATGAATTAATCACGATATGGTGTATCAGAGGGTTGTGGGGCGGTAGATAATAATCGGCCAGCTCAACCGCTGCCGCATTTGTCAGCGCGAAATTGGGGCGTTCAAAATAAAAGTCGTGGTGATGCGCCAGCGCAGGCAGGTTGCATTTTTGCACAACATTGGCAAGTGCAATAGCTACTGCCGGGTTGGCTGCAACAGACCAGATATTTTCCGATATCAGCATGTTGATTCGGTTATCGTCGACGAAAGCCAGGAGTTTCGCTTCGATTACAGCGGCTAGGCGCTGGAGTTCGGCCCGATAGGTGATTGCATCGGGGTAATCCCGCAATGTTCTAAAGGTGTTGTAGCTCAGCAGCTTCGCATCGGGGCGATGATGGTCCATCTCCTCAATGGTCGTTCCTGCTGCCGTCCCCATTTTCCCCGCACACAGAAACACTCGATGTCCCATCCCCTCCAGAACGTGTTTCCACTTATTCATTTCCAGGGAAACACCATCGGTGAAACCAGCAACGTAATGAAGAATGGCGATGTTTTTGCCCATAGATTGTTTGTGCAGCCGGAATTTTACGGCGCGTAATTATCCCCGTACAAAGCCCAGGGGATTGTACGGATTCTAGCCTTTGACGCCGCCCGCTGTCAATCCTTCTTCCAGGTAGCGTTCCATGGATAGAAAAAGCAGCACAATCGGCACGGTCATAATCGTGGATGCGGCCATCACAACATGAGGCCGCGGAGTGGGGTCATTGAAGATCGTGTTAATTTTGATCGGCATCGTAAACATAGCGTGGTTGTTGAGGAAGACCAGTGCGTACAGAAATTCATTCCAGGCAATCATGAATGTGTAGATGCTAACGGAGACTAAGGCGGGGATAGCCAGAGGCAGGGTGACGCGCCAAATCACATCCAGGCGAGAGCAGCCATCAATCATGGCGGCTTGTTCGATCTCATCAGGGATCGTGCGAAAATAATTCGTCAACATATACAGGGCAACGGGCAGGGTTTGGGATAAATAGGTAAAGATCAAAACGCCGAGATTATCCTGAACATTGAACCCAACCCGATCACCAATTTGGGCTAGCATTGCAAAAAGCGGAATAATCAGCAAAACGCCTGGGAAGAGATAAACCAACAAGATGCTGTTCAGTAGAAAATTTTTGCCCCTGAATTTCAAGCGCGCAATGGCGTAAGAACCCAGCACGGCCAGGAAAACAGCAATCATTGCCGTCGGAACGGACACCTTTAGTGTGTTGAGAATATTGGCGCCAAAATCCTGGTAGCTTGGATGGGAAGGGTCGAACAATTCTTTGTAAGCTTCAAGCCGTAAAGCCTCAGGGATGTAGACAGGTTCCCGCCCGGCTATTTCTGCATGTGTTTTGAAGGATGAGCTGACCATCCAGTAAAAGGGGAAAAGAATACTGGTGAGGAAGAAGAGTAATGCAAGCGAGAAAATCAGGCGCGGCCATGTGATCCAGGCGGCCATGTGATCAATGAAGTTTTTTCGTTCTGTTTCCATGGTTATTCGTCCTCATCACTTCGCATAACAACGCCAATATAAAACGCCATGAAAATGGCCAGAATCGTCAGCAAGATCATTGCCGTGGCTGCACCACGGCCAAAATCGAATAGACGAAAGCTAAATTCGTAGGTCAGCACCGGTAAAACTCGGGTGCCGAATCCACCGCCGGTGAGCAGGAAAATATCGTCAAATTTATTAAATGTCCACATCAAGCGCAAAAGGAATACGGCTCCAAGAACATAGCGCAATTCCGGGATGGTGATATTCCAGAATTTTTGCAGCGTGTTGGCGCCATCTACTTCGGCAGCCTCGTACATCGTGGAATCTACAGCCTGCAATCTCGCCAGAATCATCAACATGGCAAAGGGAAAATATCGCCAGGCATCGAAGATAATCACCAGGAGCAGTGCCAAACCGCGGGTTGCAAGATAGGCGATGGGCAGGTCAATCACGCCTAGCTTCATCAAGATATCGTTGACTACTCCCGATGGACGCGGGTCCAAAATCCAGCGCCATACAAAGGCAACGCTAACGATGGGGGCTACATATGGAAACAAAAAAACCGCCCGCGTAATGCTGCGTCCACGGAATGGGCGGTTTAGCAATAGTGCGGCAATCAGACCGACAAAAATCGTCAGTATGGTTGCGGTAAATGAATATACGACACTGGTGACCGCAGCCCCCCAACTTTGGCCTGGTTGAAATTTGAAAGCAAAGTCTGCGAAAACTTTGCGGTAATTTTCAAATCCCACGAACGGGGCATGAAAAACATCGTTCAAGTTATGCAGACCTACGTCGTGGAAGCTCACCCAGACGCTAAAAATCGCGGGAAAGATGACCAGTCCAAAAACAATCAACGCGGTTGGCGAAATCAGCGACCATGCCAAACGCGTCTCGCGCGCCCGGAGAGATTTCCAATGATTTGGTTTGCTTACAATGGCCATAATCTTTTCCCTTCCAAACTATAGTCATTTTATATGACAATTGGGGACGCAGAGTGACCTGCGTCCCCAACAAGCGTTATTTCAAATTACTCGCTTTGCCGTTCTGAGTAAAGCAGTTCCACTTGCTCCTGCAGCCATACAGCCGCAGTTTCGGGGGTCATGTTACCTTCAAGGGCGATATTGCTAATTGCTTGCGAAATCAGCAAACGGCCTTCGATATCACCGATAACGGCGCGTTGGGTAGCATCGTAATCGGGGCGGAAGAGCCAGCGCTGCATGGTGTCGAAGCCATTGGCAATTTGCGACAGTGTATCTTCGGAGTAGAAGCCGAAGTAGTCACTCAGCTTCCCCCAGTCAGCGACCGCGCTTTCCAAAACGGGGACTTTACCGAGGGGTGCTAATGCCAGAACGTCCAGGTAATTCTGCCCGGTCATGAAGAACTTGACAACTTCCTGGGCCATGGGGTCCGCGCCTTGCAGAATACCCAAAGTGACCAACTGTCCATACGCAGCCGCTCCATTGGGGCCTTCCATCGAGGCGGCAAAACCAGTCTTGCCTGCCAGGTTTTCCACGGGAATTTCAACGTTGCCGCCAGCCTCAAGGCCGGAACCGTCAACCAGGTCATCCATGATGTAGGTGCTGTAGAAAAGCATCCCAGCTTGATCCAGCTCATAGGCCTCGCGTGCACCGCGCCAATATTGTGGGCCGGGCATCGCGCATCGTTGCAGATCGGTGTAGAAGGCCAGCGCCTCGACCATTTCAGGGGTGTTCATGCTGACATTGCCATCGGCATCAAAGGGCCAGACATTGTTGGACATAGCAACCTGTTCGAAAACCTGGTGCGGGTAGTTCTGACCAGGGTCAGTCGCCAGTGTCAAGGCATAGAGTAGATTCCCAGTACCGGGCAGGGCGTCGCAAGCCGCATTAATGTCATCCCACGAAATCGGGGCATTCAAGCCAGCATCGTCGAAGACATCACCACGGTACCAAAGAGCCTGAATCCAGCCATCAAAGGGGACTGCTGCATATTTTCCGGTTGCAGGATCCGTAACCATTTCCAATGGACCTGCGCGGAAATCATCTTCGCCAATCAACTGGATCGTGGCGGCGGCGGCATCTTCGTCCAGAATGCCATCAGCAGCAAACGAAGAAACGCGCTCGATACCCATGCGAACAATGTCCGGCAGCCGGTTGGCGGCTTGGGCCGTCGCAATACGTTGAGCAATGCCAGCTTCTTCGATAGCAACAATGCGCAAGTCAACCTCAGGGTGTTCGGCCATGAAGGCATTCGCAATGGCCTCGTAGGTGTCAATGCGAGCTTCCTCGTTATCGGTTGTCCAGAACTCAATCACTGTCTTTTCTTGTCGAGCAGAAAAGCCCATCAAGAAAAGTGAACTAATCATGACAACCAGCATTAAAATGGAAAACTTCTTCATAGTGTCTTATCCTCCAACATAGTTTAAAAGCATCATTTGGGTAACTTTATGGCGTTCTATATAAAAATTTCGATTCAACCACCTCCTATTTTGATGACAATTTCATCTCATTTTCCTCCACAAGTTTCGCGGATCAC
>CALCSH010000352.1 GCA_937893815.1 uncultured Anaerolineae bacterium
GTAATCTTTAACTCACGGGCAATCGCGCGCAACGAAAGCGTAGCAGCGCCATTCTCGCCGATTTGATGGCGGGCGGTCTCTTTGATAGCGGCTTCAAGGTTAGGGTGCTGGTCGGATTGTTTTGGACGTACCATTGTTACTCCTTAACTAAACGCCGTAAATATACAGTGTTTAGTTTACTTTGTCAAGTAATTCGTGGTACGATTTACCGGAAAGGAGCGACGATGATTGCCCCCAATTTACACCCCCAGCCTTATCGGTCTCTCGATGAACTCTTCCGCGCCATGATGCAGATGAGCGATGATCCTCTGGCAAAGGCGGGGACAAACGTGGTCATCAGCCGCGGTAATCCCGAGGCCAGGATTCTCATCGTTGGGGAGGCGCCAGGGCCGCAGGAAAATATCCAGGGGAAGCCATTCGTCGGGCGTGCCGGTCAGCTTCTGGATCAGATATTGCAAGCTGTGTCCTTCAATCCCGATAAAGACGTATTTATCACCAATTCGGTCTTTCGCATGCCCCCGGGCGAAGATGGCAAAGCTTTCCGCAAGCCCAGCCTGGAAGAGATTGTTTATTATCGCAGGTACGTGCTGGAAATTATTCGCCTGATGACCCCCCAAATAATCCTACTTACCGGAAATGTGGCCTGCCAATCGGTATTAGATAAAAGCGGCATCACGCGCCTGCGTGGTCAATGGATTGAGATGGATGGCCGCTGGGTGATGCCGATTTTCCATCCTTCGTATATGCTGCGTAACGCAGCGCGTACCACCGGCTCGCCGAAGGCGCTGATGTGGGATGATATTCGCGAAATTCGCAAAAAATTCGATGAACTAGAATCAAAAAGAGATTGAGCGAGGAAACGCCTCGCTCAATCTCTTTTTTGCATTATTCGTAGGCCAGCACTTCCCGGATGGTGAGGCGGGCGGCGTTGCGGGCGGGGAGGATACTGGCAATCACGGAAAGCGACAGCACCACCCCTAACCAGATGAAAATACCATCGCTAGTATAGGCGAGTTGCACCGAAGAGCCCATCATGGCTTCGCTGATAATTTGCAGCAAAAAGCGGCTGATGGGGAACGAGAGACCAATCGCCAGCGTCCAGGTAATCAGGCCAATCACAAGCCCCTCGATGACAATTGATTTGATAATCTCAAAGTCCACTGCCCCGATGGCGCGCATCACCCCGATTTCGCGCGTGCGCTCGAGCACATTCATGCCCATCGTTCCGGTCAGGCCAATGCTGCCAACGAAGGCTGTCAGCAAGGCCATAATCAGCAAGAAACGCACCAAAATATCTATCGCCTGCGAGCTATCCTCGCGGATCAGCTTCCCGGCTTCAACGCTGCGGATATTGAACCCGCGATCGCTCAGATATTGATCAATCACCTGACCAATATCGCGTTGGCCCTCCAGCGTATGGTTATCAGTGATGATTTTGAAAGAATAAGCCTGATTCGGTAAATGATTGATGTCAGCAATAAAGTTGTAGTCGGCATACGCCAGCATATCGCCCATCATGCTCACAAATCGGAACAGGCCCACAACCTGCCAGGCCTCCTCTCGCTCGCCGGGCATCTTAATAATCAGGCTGTCGCCGGGTTTCAGATTGGGGTAATGCTCATAGATCGAATCGGCCACAACCAGGGCTTTCTCCTCGCCGGGATTCAGCCAACGCCCGGCGACGACATCGGCATCGAGCAACACCGTATCCGGCGGAGACGCAATCAGGTTGATATTATCCACTACGTTGTCATCGGCATCCCAAATCTCGCCCGAGGCGCCGCCCCAGGCCTCAATTTGTTCCACACCCGGCAGAGGCAGCACCAACTGCTTGATGCGCGTGATCGAATACGGCTGGCTGAAATAGACGCTGACATCCCCCATAAAGTGCGCCGAAAGCTGATCCATAAAAGCCGACATCGAAACACGCACATTGAATACAGCGATGAAGACCGCGCCAGCCACCGTCAGTGTAAAGATCGTCAGCAGCAGGCGGCCTTTTTGGCGAAAGGTGTTGCGAATGGAGAGCAAGATCGGGCGCGACATCCATCCCAGCCATTGGGTGAAACGGTTGAACCATTTTAATCCGGTGGATTGTGCCTGGGCGCGTTCATTACTGATGGCGCGGCGCACATTGATCTTCGAACCGCGATTGACCGGGAAAAATCCCGCGCCTAATGGAATCAGAAAAGCTAATAATGCTTGCAGCACAATCGCCACCGGCACCACGCGGAATGGCTGCAAGGAGGTATTCATCATCGATGAAATAAAACCGGCAAACTCATATCCGGCCAACGCACCGCTGGGCACGGCCAGAGCCAGCGCCACCAGCCCGTAGGCAAAAATAAGCGTCAGATACATACCCATGATTTGCACGCGCCGCCCGCCGATCAGTTTCATCACCCCGATCTGACGCATATGCTGCGTAATCAACGCGTTGAGGGTATTGATAATCAGCGAACTGCTCAAAATGGTTATCAATCCGCCAAGTACGCCCAACACACCCAAGACTGCCAATACCGTCGCCCCCATTGGATGCACATTCGAAACCAGCATATCCATACGATAGACCGTGCGGCTATTGCGTTCCACTTTATCCGCAACCAATGCAGCAATCGCATCAATAACAGCAACATCACTACCTGTGCCATCCACTGTGACATACAGGCGATTAAAGGTCTGGTCTTGCGATAACGAGGACAAAGTATCCAACGTCACATAGGCAAAAGGCCCGCTGCGAATATCTCCGCCTCCGCTAGCTTGATCGGCGACGATGCCCACTACCGGCATGGTATACGATACGCCATTGGGCAATTCGATCTCAACTTGATCGCCCACCTTGAAATCGGTATTATTCATGAAGTCGTAGCTAATCAGCAGCTCGCGCCGCTGCGGATAGTGCGTGCCCTCCAATGGGGCCAGGAGATTGATCTGCGCAGCTTCGAAATCCTTCACGGCGATCAAATCCAGGCTCTCCCAGGCAACGCCATTCTTGCTGCCGCGTACGCCGAAAATCCGCCGTCCCTCCGCGGTTTCCACGCCTGGAATTTGCTCAATCACGCGCAGAAAATCTTCCGAAAACCGATCCGTCCAAACTTCAATATTGACCGGGTTGACCAACACATAACTTAAATTAAAATCCTCAGAAAGGATGGCGTATGTACTTACGATCATACCGATCGCAAAGACACCCACCGCAATTGAGGCCACTACCAGTAATGTGCGTAATTTGTTATCCCACAGGTCAGCCAGCACCTTACTCCAGCGCGGCTTAATTAAATTTGGTTTTACATCCATAATGCGGTCACTCACGAACTCACCCGCCGTTCCATCACTTCGCCATCCGAGAGCAGCACCGTCTCATCGGTGCGTTTGGTAATCGCCCGATCGTGTGTCACAATCAAAACAGTTTTGCCCTGCCCGGCCAAATTTTCAAAAAGATCCAAAATCACGCCAGCCGAGCGCGAATCGAGGTTGCCGGTGGGTTCGTCGGCCAGAATAATCGCCGGATCAGTCGCCAGCGCACGCGCTACTGCCGCACTCTGCTGCTGGCCGCTCGAAACCGAGCCGGGGAATTTATTGGCCTGCTCTTCCAGCCCGACCATTTTCAGCAGTTCCAACGCCCGGTCACCGCGCTCGGCAAAGGGGTACACCTTGCAATAATCCATCGGCAGCATCGTGTTCTCAAGTAGCGTCAGCGTTGGCAATAACTGAAAAAACTGGAACACCACGCCCATATTGCGCCCGCGCCATAAAGCGCGCTTGCTCTCACTCAGACGATAAATATCTGTGCCCCCCACACAAACATCGCCCGCCGAGGGGTAATCGATGCCGGTAATCATATTGATCAGCGTCGATTTTCCGCAGCCCGATTTACCCACAATGGAAATGAATTTTCCGTAGGCAAATTCCAGGTCAATCGATTTCAATGCCACAAATTTCCCGGCGGCATTTTCATAGGTCTTATTGACGGCTTTCAGTGAGATGGCAGGAACATCCGCCTGGGGGATCAACAAAGTAGATTTCTTGCCTTTTGAGCGTGGAGCCTCCACCCGAACAGGCGCAGCGGACTCGCTCACGGCAGGTTTCTGCACGCGATAGATGGGTTCTGCCTTCAAGGGCTTGCCATGGCCGTTAGAGCCATTGCCATTCGCCGTGGGAGGTACCAGTTCCCCATCGGTAATATGCAAGCGCCGCGAGAAACGTCCCGCCAGGCTTTCGTCGTGCGTGACCATCACGATGGTTTTGCCCGCCTCCACCAGTCGTTCGAATATCTGGAAGATCGTTTCTGCAGTGGCTGTATCGAGATTGCCGGTCGGTTCGTCGGCCACAATCAACGGAGGATCGTTGACCAGCGCACGCGCGATGGCTACACGCTGTTTTTGTCCGCCAGAGATGTGCGCCGGGATTTTATAGGCATGATCAACGATCTCGACCATATCGAGCAGTTCCAGCGCGCGTGCTTTGCTGATGCGCGGGCGGTAGCTGCCCCCCAAATCGGGCGGCAGCATAACATTATCAACCAGATTGAGGGTCGGCATTAATTCAAACGATTGGTATACAACCCCCAGATTGTGACCGCGCCAAACAGCTAATTGATCCTCACTCAGTGTGTGAATGGATAGCGGTGCACCATCCGTGGAAGGCGCATGTCCGTTACCGTCCCCCAGGAAGAGTACCTCCCCGGTGCTGAGCGTACTCACCCCCGAGATCATATTCAGCAATGTGGTCTTTCCCGCTCCCGACTTTCCGGTGATGCCCAAAAATTCTCCCTGAAGGATATCCATCTGAATATCTTTCAAGGCCACAAATCGGCTATCGCCCGTGGTGTACGCTTTTGTTACATTGTTAAGTTTTAAAATTGCATTTTTTGTTACAGGCATACCTAACTCTCTTGGATTTGATTCGAACTCAAGATGCTACCATACTATCCACGTCATTAGCTTACAGTTTGGTGAGTTTTTTCACATATCAAAGAGAGCCTTTAGGAACTGCCATGAGAAATCCCAGATTTAGAGGTATAGGGCGTGCTCCGCACGCCCTATACCTCTAAATCTTGACAACCACCACGGGGATTCCCAGAGACCCATCAAAGAAAAGCGATATGTGTGCTATAATCAGAACGCATGAGCGAACTAACGCGTTTGGCAGTATTAACCCAGCAAATGCATCTGGAACCCTCCG
>CALCSH010000353.1 GCA_937893815.1 uncultured Anaerolineae bacterium
CCCCATATATTCCGGCGGACATCTCCGTCATCGGCTTTTTGCAGTAGAGTCACATTTGGAACACCGTTTTCCATGAGGAAGCCAGGAACGCAGGAATTTTCCTGCCTATTTTCGGGATATTTTTTATCGAGTTGCGTAAGTCCTATAGTTTTGTTTAGATGGCCTCGATTGCAACAGAGCTGACTTTATAATCCGGGATTTTTGCGTAGGGATCTCTCACATCCTGGGTGAGTTCGTTGGCAGCCGCTTCGGCGAAGTGGAAGGGGATGAAAACCGTTCCCCGTGGAGAGCGTTCTGTAACCAGCGCTTTGACTTCGATTTTGCCCCGGCGGGAGCGCACGCGCACGCGGGCGTGTTCCTCAATCCCTAGCCGCCGCGCGTCATCGGGGTGGATTTCTACCGTTGCTTCCGGGTAAATATGGTCGAGTTGTGAGCGGCGCGTCATCGTGCCGCCATGCCAGTGATAGAGTACCCGCCCGGTGGAGAGAATGAACGGATATTCGGCATCGGGAAGTTCTTGCGACGGATGGAATTGAATCGGCGTGAACTGCCCCTTGCCGCGCGGAAACGAATCGGCGAACAAATAAGGCGTGCCGGAGTGTTCGGGGCTGGGGCAGGGCCAGTGAACGCCGCCCTGACGTTCCAGGCGGGGGTAATCAATCCCCTGAAAATCAGGTGTCAGGCGCGCCATTTCGTCCCAGATTTCCGCCGGGTGTTCATAGGCGAACCCGGCACTGTGTTCGCGCCCAAGCTTTGATTCTACTCTTTGGGCCAGATCGGCGATAATTCCCCAATCGGAGCGTGCTTCACCCGGGGCGGGCAGTGCGGTACGGATGCGCTGGACGCGCCGGTCGCTGTTGGTGAAGGTGCCATCTTTTTCGGCAAAACTGGCTGCGGGCAAAATAATATCGGCATACTGGCCGGTTTCATTGAGGAAAATATCTTGCACCAGCACAAAATCTAGTTGTTCCATCACGTGCCGCGCGTGGCGCAGATCGGGTTCGGACATCATTGGGTTTTCGCCCATCACATAATAGGCGCGGAGAGCCCCCTGCTCGGCGGCATCCACCATCTCCATCGTTGTCAGGCCCACTTCGGGGTTGAGCGGCACGCCCCAATCTTCTTCAAATTTGACCCGCACCTCAGGATCATCCACAGGCTGATAACCGGGATACACATTGGGAAGCCCGCCCGAATCAGAACAGCCCTGCACGTTATTTTGCCCGCGCAGCGGGTTGAGTCCGGTCCCCGGTCGGCCAATCTGCCCGGTGAGCAGCGCCAGATTGGCCAGCGAGAGGGTGTTATCGGTGCCATGAACGCTCTGCGAAATGCCCATGCCCCAGTAAATCGCGGCTGCGTTGGCGTTGGCGTAAATGCGAGCAGCTTCTCGGATTAAATCAGCGGGAACCCCCGAAATCGATTCGGCCCACTCCGGCGTGAAATCTTTGAGCGTGGTGATATAGCTCTCAAAATCTTCTGTGCGCTCGGTGATGAAAGGTTTGTTATACAGCTCTTCTTCGACGATTACATGCGCCATCGCCTGAAAAACCGCCACATCGGTGCCCGGTTGCTGGCGCAGCCAAAGTGTGGCGAATTCCGTCATCTCAATCGCCCGCGGATCGACAACAATCAATTTTGCATTGCCGCGCACCACGGCTTCACGCAAAAAAGTGCTGATAACGGGGTGGGTCTCGCTGGTATTGGAACCGGTGATGATGAAGACATCCAGGTCTTTCATTTCGGCAATCGAATTGGACATGGCGGAAGAGCCGATTGCGATGGAAAGTCCGGCCACGGAAGCCGCATGACACAGGCGGGCACAATGATCGATATTATTGGTTCCTAGCACACCGCGCACAAATTTCTGGAAGATATAGTTATCTTCATTGGTGGCTTTGGCCGAGCAGAAGGTACCCACAGCATCGCTGCCATGCCTCAGGACGGTGCCCGCAAGTTTTTCGGCGGCGAGATTAAGCGCCTCATCCCAATTGGCCGGGCGGAAACCTTCCAGTCCGATTGCTTTGCGCGGCGTTTCACCGAAATCTTTGCGGATCAGTGGTTGGGTTAGACGGGATGGATGGGTGACAAAATCCATGCCGAAACGGCCTTTGGCGCATAGGCGCCCGTAGTTGGGCGCAGCGTCGAAGGGTGCTTCTACACGGAAAATATGATCGTCTTTGATATGTAAATCGAGCTGACAACCGACGCCGCAATACGGGCAGGTTGAGCGAATGATTTGATCGGATTGGAGCATGAAGCCTCTGGTTCTAGAAATATGAGTAGTTTTATCCGTTTAATTTTATTGTAGCACAAACAGTTTTGTCTGCCAGCAAGTTCCGCTATAATGTAATCAGCGGATACGGTTTTTATGATTTGCTGACTTACCAGGAGGATCACCGTGAAAACCCCAAAACGGCTCATTCGAACCCTCGTCATTCTGTTCACTGCACTTTTCCCTGTTGCCACCTATGCCCAGAGCGAAAACCCCAATCCGCCCGTTGAACCTGTCAAACTAATCTTCATCCATCACTCTACCGGCGAAAACTGGCTCACAGACGGCAATGGTGATCTTGGTCGCACGCTGGCCGAAAATAATTATTTCGTCAGCGACACCAACTATGGCTGGGGACCCGATTCAATTGGCGATGCCACCGACTACCCCAACTGGTACGATTGGTTTCTTGGCCCGGAGAGCGGGCGCTATCTCGATGCGCTCTACAACGAAAGCGGCCAAAATTCCGATTACACGCGGCCTTTCTCCGACCCCGGCGGAGAAAATCAGATTATTCTTTTCAAGTCTTGCTTCCCCAACTCGGATCTGGGCGGATCCCCCAATGACGCTCCCGCAGAAGGCGAGTGGTATACCGTCGGCCACGCCAAATATATTTATACCCAACTGCTCGATTATTTCATCACTCGACCCGACAAACTTTTTATTGCCATCACACCGCCGCCCTTGCTCGACTCTGCCAACGCCATCAACGCCCGCGAGTTTAGCCGCTGGATGGTGGAAGATTGGCTCAACACGTACCCGCTCGATAATGTCGCCGTGTGGGATTTCCACAACTTGCTCACGGACCCCGATAATCATCACCGCTTTGTCAACGGCGCGCTTGAATACACCGTCGATCATGGCAGCGGCATTCTCTTCTACGATTCGAATGGAGATGAACATCCCAATCACGCGGGCAATCAAAAAGCGACCGCGGAATTTCTCCCTATGTTGAATATTTTCTATAACCGCTGGATTGCCAACGCCCCGGCATCTGCCTCGACCGAACAGGAAGCGCAAACTCAGCCCCAAGCGGGGGAGGCAACTCCAGAGCAGGGAGTGCCCCTCAGCGATCCCGGCTGGATATTCGGCGTCGGCGCCCTGATTGACGATTTCGAGTCTGGCCCGCCGCCTGGTACGGAGGGTTGGCAGGCCTTTTGGGATGAAGCCAACCCCAGCACCACGCTTTCGTGTGGTATCGATAGCAGCATGTCACAAGCCGGTGCTGCCTCGCTGCGGGTAGATTTCTATATTGAACCCGATAGCTGGGCAACCTGTGCCCTGACCTACAACAGCGCGCCAGGCTTTGCGGATTCTTCGGGTATTGCATTCGATTATCAGGCGGGTGCTGTGGGGTTGCATTTCAATATTGATGCCTATGGTGGTAGCCCAGAGGCGCGCTCCACATATCACTACGTCATCGAAACCGTCCCAGAAAGTGTGGACGGTTGGGTGCATTTGGAACTGGCCTGGGATCAAATTCTCCGTGTGGAGTGGGAGGAAAACCCCGGCTCCCCGATAGATCCGGTGCAGATAAACGGTTTTGCGCTGGGTTTCGATACCTATGCGGATACACCCAACTCCGGCACAATCTGGGTGGATAATCTAGAAATCCTGGATAGCAGCCAACCTCCCGCCGATGCAGAAGAGCAGTCACCTCCCGTTGCGGAATCGACGCCCAAGCCTGCGCCTGCCGAAGATGCCCCCGCCTCCAGCACGGGCAGGCGCCTGTGCCCGGGTTCATCCGCCCTGATTGGTGTGGTACTGTTGGGTGGTGTGTGGGTTGAGCGCAAACAACGTCGAAAGGCCGCGTAACGGAATGCGGGATTCAGTGTTTCTTGTGCTGTAACGATTTACAAAACCTCGCATCCAAAGAGGTGATTGCTTTTTGCAGTAGAGTCTACGATATTTCTGTTTATGGTTTCAAAGGCTCTAATGAAAATATGACAGGCTGATATTTAAATTTGAGCCTGTCAAACTTAAATATCAGCCTGTCATATTGTAGCTGCTTGGTTTTGAACAGAAAGATACCGAAAAAAGGGTGTGCGTGGGACAGCGCCCCCATGCACGCCCTTTTTTCGGAGTTCTCTCTGCGAAGACGTCAGCTTGAGCAGTTAGTCATATATTCAAAATTCCACTTGGGGTTGTTTTGCGCTTATCGGGATGGCGCAAGATAGAAGAGCACTCCCAGATAATGACAAATGCTGCCGCCCAAAACGAAGAGATGCCAGATCGTGTGCATATAGGGGATCTTTCGAAGAGCGTAGAAAATCACCCCTATCGTGTAGACCACTCCCCCGATGGCGATCCAGATGATGCCGCCCAGAGGGATATTCGCCACCATTTCTTTGAAGGCCACCACACATAACCAGCCCATCAGAATATAGGCCATCACAGCCACTTTTTCGTAACGATTGACGAAGATGGCTCGGAATCCAACACCCAGCAATGCCAATCCCCAAACGATGACCAGTAACGTCCAACCCCAGGTGCCTCGGACGCCAATCAGCAAGAAGGGGGTGTAGGTGCCCGCGATCAACAGGAAAATCGCGGCGTGGTCAATCACTTGCAGCACTTGTTTGATACGCGGGTGCTGAAAGCCGTGATAGAGCGTCGATGCCAGATATAGGATAATCAGCGTAGCCCCGTATACGCTAAAGCTGACGACCTGGTAGACATCGCCATATTTTGCGGCCAGCACCACCAGGATGACGAGCCCGACAATGCTCATGCCTACGCCAATGCCGTGAGTAATGCTGTGAGCAATTTCCTCGCCGATGGTGAAGAATCGCTGTGAAGTGCGTGTTGTAATATTTTCTAATTGTGGGTGCATGTGACCTTCCTGTGATCGGAATTGAAGTTATGACTCTACTGCAAAAAGCCGATGACGGAGATGTCCGCCGGAATATATGG
>CALCSH010000354.1 GCA_937893815.1 uncultured Anaerolineae bacterium
AATGGTTTCTCATTATCCGGCATCCGAGATCGAGTAAATTTAGACGACGATGTGCTACCTGACGAAGAATTGCGTCCACATCTCCAGCGTTTATTGGCCGAAGTATTTGACTTATTGAGTATACTAACTGGTGATATGTTGACGTCACCGCTCATCGAGAAGTTGAGTGATCATTTAAAGACCGAAAAAGAATGACCAATCGTAAATAAGTGATCCGAGGATCAATTATGCCAGATAGGATTCTGAAAAAAGACACGCAACCGATAAATTCCCAGATCATTCTGGTCGTCGATGACAACCAGGGTTTTCTGAGCAGTATCTGCGATAATCTCGAAGATGAAGGCTACCAAGTCGTGCAAGCGCTCAATGGCGCCGAAGCTCTGGAAGTTTTCAACCGTCTCACGCCCAGTCTCATTTTGATGGATATCAGAATGCCGGTGATGGACGGTTTCGATGCCTGTCAGCGCATCCGGCAACTGTCAGACGGCTATCCTATCCCCATTATTTTCATGACCGCATTCGATGAAGAATCATCGATCGAACAGGCATTCGCGGCTGGCGCAACCGATTATGTGGTTAAGCCCATTCGATGGCCGGTATTAAATGCCCGAATTCAGAATCTACTAAAAACTCAAACGGCCGAACAACGCTTCTCGGCTCTAGCAGAATCGGCGACGGATGGTATTATCACCATTGATCAACAAGGCGTTATCCTTTACACAAATCCAGCCGCCAATAAAATATTTGGATATGAAGCAAACGAACTTTTGGGCCAGGCTCTGGAAATTTTGATGCCCGATGAGTTTCGGAATAAACATCGCAAAAATTTGCAGCACTATATCCAGACCCGCCTGCCCAAAATTATTGGAAAAACAATAGGATTGTTGGCTATACGCAAAAATGGACAGCGATTCCCGATTGAGCTTTCCCTATCAATGACCGAATTCAGTGGAGAATTGAGTTTCACGGGTGTGCTCCGTGATATCACCGAGCGCGCGCAAAATGAAAAACAAATTGAGGAAAGTCAGGCACGCTACCAGCATATCTTCGAGACCGCTGGTGTTTCGTTATGGGTGGAGGATTTCTCCCAGGTCAAAGTGGCGATTGAAGAATTAAAAACACAAGGTATCGCCGACTTCCGCGCCTATATGGATGCCCATCCAAAGTTTTTGGCTGAGATGGCACGCTCCATAAAAATCGTGGACGTCAATCAAACCACTTTGCAAATGTTAAAAGCAGAAAGCAAAGATGTGTTAATCGGGCAGCTCCAAAAAGTTTTCACATTGGAAACATTGGAAATTGTGCGAGATGAAATCATCGCCATCGCGAATGGAAGAACTTATTTTGAAGGAGAAACCATCAATCGAACGCTCCAGGGCCAAGTGATCAATGTTCTCATCACCATCGTTTTCCCGAAGGACGCGGAGCAGTTCAACGAAGTATTGGTCAGCGCTATCGAAATTACCGACCGGGTGCTACTGGAAAAAGAAACCAAACAACGCGCAGACTTAATGAGTCAGCTAGCCCAGATCGGCGAAGCATTAAACCGATCTTTCAGCGAAACACAGGCGATCGAGATCATCGGCGAGAGCGGAATGGCGCTAAGCGGTGTCGACCGAGCCGCGATTTTCGAAATTGATACAAATAGCACCGTCAGTTGTCTTTGGTTTCATAATATTTCCCCCGAACATATTGAGGCTGCTGTCACCCAGTTCGAAGATTTGCCTGGGGGAAAATTCATCAGTCAAATTGATCCAGTTTTAATTGAAGATATTAATATCTTGCCGGAAGAATCGCCCGGTTCAAAACTGGCGAAACAGGAAGGCTTCCAGGCGGTTGGTCTTTGGCCATTGGTGTATGAAGACCGGACTGTGGCCATATTCGCAAGCTACCATCTTCTACCCCATACCTGGCTTCCTGCGGAACAAGAGGTCTTACTTGCCTTTTCCCGCCAGGCCGCTGTGGCGCTGGAGAACACCCGCCTTATTCAAAAGGAACAACAGCGCCGCCAGGAACTGGCACGGCTGTATCGTGCCTCCGAAGCCTTACAATCCAGCACCAAACCCGATCTCGCTCAACTTGCCCAATCGATTGTGGAAACCGTCCTACGCGAATTCAATCAATCGAATTGCAGCCTCATACTGGTCAGACCCGATCAACAAGAACTCCAAAGGATTGCGGTAGCAGGCTCCTTTGCAAACGAAGTCAGCAAAGGGCAATTATTCAAGGATGGCCCCGGTCTGGTGCCAACCGCCATTGCAAATGGCGAAATCGTAAATATTCCCGATGTCAGCAACAATCCCGATTACTTGCCTCACTGGGGCAATGCTGGATCAGAGATCGCCATACCATTAAAAATTGGGTCGCATGTGATTGGGGCAATCGATCTGCAAAGCGCAGAAAACGACGCCTTCAGTGAAGATGACGAACGCTTGTTATCCAGCTTTGCCAACCGCGCCGCCCTGGCAATAACGAACGCAAACCTGTTCGCCGAAACACAAAATCAAACGATGGAACTGGTATCGTTAAATGATCAGCTTTGGGCCTTAAATGTGACCCTGGAAGAACGTGTTCGTCAACGCACTTATGAACTCCAGGTTCTGCATGAGCTTTCCCAAGAGATTAGCTATACGCTGGATTACGAAGAACTTTTTCGGCGTATGTTGGCACACCTGCACCGCATTGTAGATTACGATGTGGCCATGAGCCTGCTTTATGAAAATGATCAACCCCGCCTCTATCAACGGTTAAACCGCCGTCTGGCACCAGCCACTGAAGCAGCAATCCAATCGCAACTGATTACCACTTTCGAACGCATGTATCATGGTCAGCCGATCAACTGGGATCAATTAACCATCCACACTTTGGATCGCGAGTCGTCCGACCTGTCAGAGAGTGCCTTCCTGGATGATGAACTCGATCAGAATCTCGGTTCAGTTTTTCAAGTCCCGCTGATTATGCAATCCAACCAGCAAATCGTTGGGTTGTTATTTGTCGGAGCAGAGAAAGTTGCCGCGTTTTCCGAAGACAGTGTCCGATTACTCTACACCCTGGCTACCCAGGCCTCCATATCCCTCGAACGTCTGCGCTCTTTGATGGATGTCGAACAACAACGCCTGGAAAGCCTGGTAGAACGCGTCCCCGAAGGAATCATACTGCTCAACCAACGCAAGAATATCGTACTGGATAATCCCGCAGGGAGGCGTTATCTTGAGAGATTGGCCACACTGTCCGCTGAGCAAACGTTAACCCACCTCGGATCCCAGGAAATTGAGCACTACCTGCATCCGCGGGAAGACGGCCTGCCCCATGAAATTACCATCGACCATGGAGGGCACCAGATTTTCGAGGTGGCCAGCCGCCCGATCGATTCGGGTCCCGAAACCGGGGGGTGGGCGCTCACGTTATGGGATGTCACCTGGGAACGTGATCTACTGGCAACCGAAAAAACCCGCCGCCGCGAACTCGATGCGCTTTACGGCCTATCGCGCGAATTGGCGACAACCGACAATCTAAATGATGTTTTGCAAACCATTGCAAAACACTCCGTTGAAAGTGTGCGGATCACTTTCTCCCGGGTTCTGTTGGCAAAGAATAACGAATTCCGCTGCTGGTCAGCCTACCCCATTCGAGCGTTCCAGGGAGATCTGGGCGTCAATCATCTGGAAGATGAATTTCTCTGGCCTGCATATCAACAGGTTTTATCAGCAAACCAACCCCAAATCTATTCTTCCGACGATTGCTCCCTGCCGCAAGAAGTTTGTGTGGGGCTGATGCGGGACATTGCTCAGTCAATCTGTCTGATTCCTTTGCGAATTGGGAATGAATCGATAGGCATCCTGGTTTTGGGTGAATCACGCGACGAAAATCGCGAACCCTTTGATGCCTACAAATTGCGTCTGGCAAGCGCCATCGGTGACCAAGCTGCCAGCGCAATTCATCGCGCAACGTTGCACCAACAGACCCGGCAACGGCTCGACCGGCTGGCGGCGCTGCGACAAATCGATGTTGCCATCACATCCAGTGTCGACTTGCGGATAACGCTGTCGGTCTTGCTCGACCAAATTCGACAGCAGCTAACAGTTGATGCCGCGGATGTATTGTTACTCAATCCTTACCTGCACACGCTGGAATATGTTTATGGTTTGGGATTCCGCACAAATCGAATGAAAAGCCTGGTCGCCCGCCTCGATGTAGGCTATGCCGGACAAGTCGTTTTGACCAGAGAAACGGTACACATCGCAGATATCAACGAGAACTTACCAGATGATGATTTGGCAGTCATCATCAGCGGCGAAGAATTCCATACCTATTTTGGCGTGCCATTGATCGCCAAAGGAAATATCAAAGGCGTTCTGGAAATCTATCACCGATCCGCACTGCGCCCGGATGAAGATTGGCTGAATTTCTTGCAAACGCTTGCGGGACAAACTGCGATTGCCATAGATAACTCTGAGATGTTCGAAAACCTGACCCGATCCAATCTTGAGCTGCGAATGGCGTACGATGCTACCATCGAGGGCTGGGCACGCACACTGGAATATCGGGACATGGAAACAGAAGGCCACAGCCGACGGGTGGTTGACCTGACGATTAAATTAGCCAATTCGATGGGTGTTCAAAGAGATGAATTGGTGAAAATTCGACGAGGCGCCTTACTGCACGATATCGGCAAAATGGGCATCCCTGACAACATCTTGCGCAAACCTGGCCCGCTGGATGACGAGGAATGGAAATTGATGCGACAGCATCCGCTATTTGCCTACGAGATGCTCAAACCGATTGATTTTCTACATGGCGCCCTGGATATCCCTTACTCCCATCACGAGCGTTGGGATGGCACAGGCTATCCGCAAGGATTACGCGGAACTCAAATTCCTCAATCGGCGCGTATCTTTGCCATCGTAGATGTATGGGATGCGCTGAATACGGACCGCCCCTACCGCAAGGCTTGGCCGAAGGAAAGGATCATTGCTCATCTTCAAGAGCAATCCGGAACGCATTTCGACCCTCAGGTGGTGGATGCTTTTATCAGCTTGCTACAAAATAGCGAAAAATAGAGTTACAGCAGGCGCTTCGCACCTATCCATAACTCTATTTGGTATCTGGGAATCCCCTTGGTAGGTTATCCGCATTAAAGAATGTCTATTTTCTGTATTCCCGCTCACATGGTCGAGAAAGTCCCGGTAGGTTCTTTTCGTTACGAATCCATTTCATTACTGGCTCAAGGCATTGGGTTATTCGTTCCCCAATCTGCGCCGATGGTTACGGTGATATCAACCGGGCTATCAGGGTTGTATTCGAAAACATAATTCCCGGGGGTAACAGCGAACAACTCCACCAGATATTTGGCCGTATGTGGGTTGCCGGTATAGTCGGTTATGCGAGTGATGGTCGTATATTCGCCATTGTTGATTTCAATGATATTGGCGCCCTGCGATTGCAAATACACCTGAGTTCTACTCCCCATACCGTCAACCAGACTACCATTTCGAAGCGAAATTCTGGCGGCCTCGGCAACCATGCGCTCTTGCTGCGTGCCGGGCGCCAGCGGGCCCAGGGTTCCGGTATTGGTCAAAAATACCTCATCCCGAATCTCGCGTACCTTGTCCGGGAGGGGCACCAATATTTTTTGTTCGTCGGGCGATTCTGCCAATAAGACTTCCGTAATCGAGATAGCCCCCCGTTCGATATTACCTTCTGGGATTTTCTGAGCCAGCAGTGCCAATTTGAGCACTTCGTCCAGTTGCATATTGGTTTGGATGCCCGAAACGAGTTCAGCATACAGAACAGGCGCTTTACTGATCATCAGACCCAGCGCTTCCGGGCTGAGCATACGGTCACGGATGCCCATGATGACCTGCTGTTGGCGTTGCGCCCGATCCAGGTCGCCGCCTTCGGAGTTGCGCGCCCGAGCATAGGCCAGCGCCAACTCACCATACAGGGTCTGACGCTCCGGCTTGAGGATGACCGGATCGCCTACGATGGGGTCAATTTTTATCTTTTCGGGCACATCGATCTTGACGCCGCCAATTTCATCGATAAAACGCACAAAGGCCCCAAAGTCAATTTGGGCGTAATAGTTGATCGGGACTCCTACCAACTGTTCGACTGTTTTAACCGCCAGCGCTGGCCCGCCCCCCGGATAATCATACACTTCTCCCAAAAAATAAGCCGTATTGATGCGATCATTCTCAAAACCCGGGATCGATACCCATAAATCGCGCGGAATCGACAGCATCCCGGCGGTTTGGCTGAGAGGATCGATGGTCAGGAGCATCATCGTATCGGTGCGCGCTGGCCCATCTCCTGCGGACCAATCGCGGTAATCCAGCCCCATCACCAGGATCGTCACCCGGCTGGTGCCATCCCAGGATGGGAGAATCCCTTCGGGGACAAAATTGATCTCAGGAAGCGCCTCACCAGCAATCGCTACAGGAGAGGCTTCTTGTCCAAAATTGAGATCGGATAAAGCGTTCAAATCCGTTCCCAACATGCCAAGTTGTTTGGATAAGCGATAAAATCCAATCAGGGAGAGAATAAGCAATACCACAAGCGCGATCAGCAATCCGATGCGCAGGGATTTTGAATTTGGCGTGGTCTTCAGTTTTTCTACAAGCTTCATATTTCTACCTTTGAGTGCCATGAAAGACTCTACTGCAAAAAGCCGATGACGGA
>CALCSH010000355.1 GCA_937893815.1 uncultured Anaerolineae bacterium
TCACCGCTGAGAACGCGGAGAGCGCAGAGTTTTAAAAGTGCGAAATCGGCAAAAAGAAGCCATTTTTCTGCGCACTCTGCGGTGAAAATGTCTTTGTGCAGTGGAGTCTTACATAATTTCACGAGAGAATTCATAAAAAACGGGTGTGTGAATGGGGCGCTACCCTTCACACACCCGCATTTCAGGTCATTGCGTGCTAAATAGAGCTAGAAGCCATATGCGGCCCGCGTGCGTGCGCCCAGATACGAAAGCCCTTTCAGAATGCCAACCACAGCCAAAATTACCCACCAGGTCATCGCCAACGGCATAAACACGCGCAACCACTGTCCACTGTCGAAGTAGAAATATAAATCTTCGGGCACGACCACCCACCGCTGATTAATTTCTTTGATAAAGTACGTTTGACGATGAAACGTATCGAAATCAAAATACAGGTAGTGGAAATAATCGTATGAATCAACATCCACCAGAATCGAGAACATCATCTTGGGCTGCGGTTCCAAGGTAATTTCGCGCTTCATGCCAGTAAGTTCAGAAAAAAGTCGCGTATCGCCATTTTTCAACGCACTTTCCAGTGCAATCGCTACCGGCCCGGGCGATGGGTATAATTCCTGATATTGCGGGCTAAAATAGCTCTCTTCATAACGAAACAAGCTATGAATTCGAGCGCCTGCCATGAGCGCCCCGGCAATGATCAGGGGCATAAAAATCAACAAGAATATCGACACAACGCGCCGAACGATACGCTTTTGTTTACCACTTTTTTGTTGTTGCACAGTCATTCTTGCCTCCTGAGTGTGCATCGGGTCCAATATTTATACCTTCGAGGCATGCCCCAATCTGCCTAAGAAGAATACTCTCACCACTCTAGAAAGGTTTACTTTTCACAAGTATTCCGCGAAACCCAGCAAGGAAAACCCGAAAATACGCAGATGTAGGATATTCCCAGACACACAAATTATAGAGTTGTAAATATATTTTGTCAATAGCAATATAAATATATATCGAGTTATCTGTATTATATTTACTTTATAATTGTATTATTTAAATAATATTGATCTATTGCTTAATTATCTCAATGGCAGGGCCAGTCAAGGCAAATCGCGTGCAGATGTCCGATTAGCAGCACAGGGATGAGCGAATAGCACCCGGATCAATCTGGATGCCGCCTTAGTGCGTGCCCCTAACAAAAACGACCCGCTGGTTAAAGAGGCGCTGCCGGTTCAGACCGTTGAACGATATAATTCATTCCAATAACCAACTACCAAGGAGCAGTCATGTCTCTCGATCTCAAACAAATTCGCTCGCAATTCCCCGCCCTCCAGCACGATGCTATCTTTCTTGACAACCCGGCCGGAACCCAGGTTCCGCAAGTTGTGCTAGATCGCATTCATCAGTATCTCATAGGGATGAATGCCAATCAACACGGATCTTTCGCCACCAGCCATGCTTCCGATCAATTGATTGATGAAACCCGGGCGGCAGTAGCCGATTTTCTGGTGGCGGCAGCCCCCGATGAGATTGTATTTGGCCCTAACATGACCTCACTAACCTTCAACCTCAGCCGTTCTCTGGCCCTGAGGCTGAATCCCGGCGACGAAATTGTGGTTACCCGTCTCGATCACGACGCCAATATCACTCCATGGACGATGGTCGCCCGCGACCGCGGCTGCACTGTGCGCTGGGTCGATTTCGATGTAGAAGACGGCACCCTGCGCATGGATTCGCTCGAAGCTGCCTTATCCCACAAAACCAAACTGGTCGCGGTGGGCTACGCATCCAACGCATTGGGTACGATCAACCCGGTGGCAAAAATCATCCAAATGGCGCACGATGTCGGCGCGCTGGCCTTCGTGGATGCAGTTCAATTCGCGCCCCACGGACCGATTGACGTGCAGCAACTCGATTGCGACTTTTTGGCCTGTTCACCTTACAAATTCTACGGGCCGCATGCCGGGTTATTGTATGGCAAACACCAACTGCTTGAGGAACTCGAGGCCTACAAAGTCCGCCCTGCCGACAACAACGTTCCCGACAAATTTGAAACCGGCACCAAAAACCATGAAGGCATTGCCGGGATATTAGGGGCGCTTGAGTATCTGCAGTGGGTTGGCGAGGCATTCGGATCATCCTTCACTGCTCAACTCAGTTCCACATACCAGGGTCGCAAATTGGAACTCAAAAAAGCGCTCAGCGCCATCCGTGAGTACGAATACAACATCAGCCGGGCCTTGCTAAAAATCATCAAAGAAACGCCAGGAGTACAGTTGTACGGCCCACGTAATCTCGACAACGTAACCGGGCGCGTCCCCACCTTCGCCATTCGTGTGGATGGAAAATCGCCACGGCAGGTCGCCGAAGAGTTTGACCGCGCCAATATTTATGTATGGGACGGCAACTATTACGCGCTAGCCGTCACCGAACGCCTGGGCGTTGAGGAAAGCGGCGGGATGGTGCGCATTGGCCCGGCTCACTACAACACCCTGGATGAAATTGAATATTTCAGCGAAGTACTGACAAAAATCGCCGCAATGTAATTCGAAAATGGCCACTGCCTGACACAACAGGGTTTTTCATCTCGGCACGCGCCGGAGTGGAAACACCAACGATACCGCAGGCATGCAAAACCAAAACAGGACAGCCATGATAGCTGTCCTGTTTTTAACAATCTCAATGCGCAACTTTAGAGAGCTACAACATCCTGAGCTTGCGGGCCTTTTTGGCCCTGCACAACGGTGAATTCTACACGTTGTCCTTCTTCAAGGTTTTTGAAACCTTCGCCAATAATAGCGTTGAAGTGGACGAAAACATCACCACCGGCGTCGCGCTCAATAAAGCCGTAGCCTTTTGTACCATTGAACCATTTTACAACACCTTGTTCTTTCGACATAATTTGGAACTCCTTTCATCGATAATTTACTTGGATATGCATGAGTTCCAAATCAAAGGTGTGACCTTATTTTAGAACTTCTGTATAACGAACGCGGTAGTGTAACACAGAATAGAATATTGTGTGCACGAAAACACCCGGATTTTCAGAAATTATCATGAGAATATCCCCGCCAGTAGGCACGCATCATGGCGATGCCCGAGCGGCGATCTCGCCCTGGTTGCTTTGTACTTCATGAACATGTAGAAGATGATGGCTCTCTGAGATTTCCCTTGCGAAATCTCAGAGAGCCAATATGATTAGCTCATTATCTGGCACAGCATTGAACTTTCTTCCCTGGAGAGGATGGCTGTACATCATTCAGGCCGATTTCGAAGCTTTTTTCGGCTTCTTTATGTTCGAGGCTGAGCATTACCAATTTTTAACTCCAGGGAATACGGTTTTCATAACGAAGAACAAGGAGGGTGCGTCTTGAAGAATCTTTCCAAGGGTATCCATTGGCTAACCGAACCGCCTGCGGCACTCGCTGAAGCGGAACGCCGTCGCACTCGCTTGTTGGCCTGGTTACAGAGTACCCTCATCATTCTGGTCAGTCTGGGGTTAGTACTGACCATGCTGGAAAATCCACCGGGAACTCCCCGGCGCGGCGCGTATCTAATTTTACTGATTGCGTTGATCGTTATTCTGTTGCTGGCATATGCTCTCAATCGCGTTGGACAATACCAGACATCATCCATTCTGACTGTGTTGACATCATTTCTAGGGCCGTGGGGTTCGATTCTACTGGATCCGCAGATATTGCATGGCGATTTTATTCCCCTGGTATACGTAAGTCTCTCCATCTTGTTGTGCAGCCTGCTGCTCCCGGCGTGGATCACTTCTCTTTTGGCTGCCGTCCAATTGATTGCCATGTGGGTCTTGTCGCTCCTGGATCCCGCTCTGGCGGCTTTCAACTGGCCCAGTTTGTTGGCTTTTGTTTTCTTCCTGGCGGTGCTCAGCATTTTAGTCAGTTTAATCAATCAGTATGATATGCGCCTGATTGACCGGCAAACAACCCAACTTTCTCAAAGCGCAACCCAACTGCAAGCCATCATGGATAACTCGACGGCGGCGATCTATCTCAAAGACACCCGCGGAATAATGCAGGCTTTCGCCTGTGAATGAATCACCATCCATCAATTTACAAAACCGCATTTAATCCCTTCAGCAAGGTTTCCACATCGGCTAGCGTATTATAGCCTTGCAGTGACACGCGCACAAACGCACCTCCTTGCCAGCGTAGCAATGGAACTTCGATGTGGTATTCCTCATACAGGCGAACCTTCAACACATCCAAATCCACATCCGGCAAGCGTGCAGTAAACATTTGCCGGAACCACCCTTCTCCTTCCGGGCAAATCGGGGGTAGACCCGTCAGGGCATTAATCTGACGGCGAGCTTCGCAAGCAAATTGATAGCAACGCTCTCGCACCGCATCCCAGTTCTGTTGGCGTTGAAAGTCGATTGCCGCGGGAACCGTCAAAAAAGCAGCCAGATCTCGCGTGCCCTGCCACTCGTGATAATCAAGAAATGGATTTCCCGTACCAAAACCAGGTTCAGCCGCATACCCCCAACTCACCACCAGCGGATTCAACCAATGCTGCGCTTCAGGGCGTACATATAAAAATGCCGCCCCTTTGGGTGCCATGAGCCACTTGTGGCACGCGCCGGTATAAATATCTGCACCGATGGCGGTTAGGTCCACGGGGATTTGTCCCGGGGCATGTGCACCATCGACGATGCACAACAGACCCGCCTGCCGCGCCAAGCGGCAGATTTCGGCCACAGGGAAAATTAGTGCGGTAGGGCTGGTGATATGGCTGAGGAAAATCACCCGAGTTCTGGGGGTTACACCCGCCCAAAATGCGGTCACAAAGTCGGCGTGCGTGGTCATGGGCAGGGGCATTGGCTGCTGCACATAGTGCGCCCCGGCTTGCTGGCACACATAACGCCAGGTGCGATCCATTGCGCCATATTCATGATCAGTGGTTAGAATTTCATCGCCCGGTTGCAGGTGAAGATTGCGGGCGACCATATTGATGGCAGTTGTCGGGTTCGGGAAGTAGACCAATTCATCCGGCGCGCAATTCAGGTGGGCTGCCAGCCTGGCGCGGGCATCTGCCATCAGGGGGACAGCCCGCCGCCCCAGGAATTCCACTGGTTGATATTCCAGTTGGCGTTGCCAGTCTTGGTAGATTTCAAACACGGGGCGTGGACAAGCGCCAAAGGAGCCATGATTGAGGAAGGTCACCTCGGGGTTGAGTAAAAACTGCGTTGAAATTGAATCAGCCATAGTGCTAGCCTCGATAATCCTGTTGATCCATAGGAAACCCCAGGGACTCACACTCAAATCCCTGGGGAGAACGATTAAGATCAAAAACGTCTTTACGCGTTTAATTCAAGCGTTTTGGGTTTAATCAATGCACCCACGGCAATCAGCATGATGCCCAACACGCCAATCACGATGGATTGCCACAGCATCGGGCGGAAGATTTCCACCGCCAGGCGCAGCAGGGCTTGAATCACTTCTGTGCGTACCAAAGTTGGAGTTTCACTCAGCGGGCCAAAGGATAAAGCGGCTGTGAGCGAAGATCGGTACATCAATGTCAACAATATCATCAGAATGCCAGAAAGGGTAAGCGGAATCCCCCACCAGTTGCCAAGTTCGCGCAAAGTGCGTATTGCTAGCATCAGAACAAACAGCAAGAGCAAGGCTGGTATCAGCGGCGCCCAGCGGATCGCCCCGCGAATCAGATGCAATTGCAACTTGATTTGATCAGGGCCAACGCCAGAAGTGTCATCGCTGCCGCTAAGTGCGCCAGTAAGATTAAAAGTGCCGGGGATATTGGCGAGAACCAGTACCAGTGCATTGTGGTAATCGCTGACCTGGTCGCCATACCACGGGTCGGGAAAACGACAAAGGTTATACGGAACTTCCAAGCCCGGAGGCAAGGCCGCCAGCCGGGTTTTGAAATCGGTAATCTGTTGCTCGGTGCAGGAGTCGAGGGTATCGAAAACGACCTGGATCGCATTGCGGCCATGCTCAGAAGCCACGCGTTCTTTGAACAGAGCCAGATTCCACTGAATATCGGGGGTGGGTTGGTCGGAATCGATCCAGGCATAGGTGCCATCTACGGTAACAGAAACCCAATCTTGCAGGATTTCATCGCCAAGCACTTCATGGCGAATGGTGCGCCACTCATCGATACTGAGATAGTCCAGCAATTCCAGGATGTCGGGTTCATCTTGCCAGGTTTTGGTCTCACGCGCTTCGGAGCGTATCTGCGCCCGGCGCTGAGCATACCATTGCAGGCCAACGGGAATTAAATCGGATTGGGTAGTGATATCCGTTAGAATTTGTTTAACCAGAGGCGCGTGAAAAATAACCTGACCGGTATCATACGCCAGTATCGACAACGGTAGCGCAAGCATAAGAATGATCACCAAGAAAAAAGCCAGAATTTTGCCAATGATTTTCATTTGAAACCTCCTGACCATAACGCCCTGGTCTGTACACGATCCAAAAATGACTTTACTGCAAAAGGCCGATGACGGAGATGTCCGCCGGAATATATGGGGGTGGTGGCTTCGCCACCACCCCCATATATTCCGGCGGGAACACCTGCACGGTAGTTTTTTCAGTGGAGTCAAAAATAGTATACACTAAGTTCTAGCGGCTATGGATGAGCAGCTTTGCGGGTCTCTGGGAATCCCCGTGGTAGTTAAAGACCCAGTTTTGCGCCACCGGGGGTATTCGCACATAGAGAGAGTCATCACGACAAGTTGGCATTTATCCGCTGCAACAGGTTTTCGATGGAAATATCGGCCAATGAGTTCAGGCGCAGATTGGCATGATCAAGAGGCAGTTGACGAGTGAGGGCGTTGGGCACAGCTACGCAGAAAATACTCGCCTGCCTGGCTGCGGTAATTCCATTGGTTGAATCTTCCAGCACGAAGGCTTCATCGGCATTCAGGTGCAGCGATTGCAACGCCAGCAGGAACAAATCCGGGGCAGGTTTGGTGCGGGTCACATCATCGGAGGTATGCACCACATCAAAGTAGGACATCAAGGCCAAACGTTCAAGATGCCCCCCCACCCACTTCATATCCGAACTGGAGGCCACAGCCAGTTTTAGCCCCATGCGCTTGGCGTCAGTCAGATAGTCCACCACGCCAGGAAGAATCGGCTGCTGTACAACCAATTCGAGCTCGCGCTGCAAGCGCCGTGACCGAACCATCTCACGATCAAGCTCGCGTCCCAAACGCGCTTCCAGGCGCGCCAATGGATCAAAGTGCTCTGCAGGGGATGTGCCGATAATCTGCCCCCACTCTTCGAAGGGTAATTCCTGGCCGAAGTGTTGATACAATTCCCGCCAGGATTGGTACACCGTACTTTCCGTATCCAGAATGAGACCGTCAAAATCAAAGATGATACCGCGAATCACATCTGCTCCTTTTGTTCTTCAGAAAATAAACCCCACCATTGTACAACCTTTTCAAATCAATGCACGTACACTAATCGGGAGTCGCTTGGAATCATCGTGGTAGTCGATTTTGACACCGTTCCTTAATCCCCCTTAATCGGAGATCATCACGGCAGCATCGAATGAGGTCCTTTGGGGCATTCCGACAGACGAAATATAAAGCCAGAAAGCTCATCGAATTATTAGCTGCGCGAGCCTATACCATCCTGTATAATTAGCGCAGATTCAACGGAGGCTCTGCTATGACCGACAAAGAACGCAAACCAACCAAATACGATGGAAACTTTTTCCGCGGGATCAGCAATGAGATCCGACTGGTTTTCCGGCTGATGGCGGATAACCGCATCCAATGGTGGCTGAAATCGCTGCCCTTTGCATCACTGTTATATTTTATTTTTCCAGATATTGCTCCCGGGCCGATTGATGACGCCCTGGTGATTTTTATCGGCGTCTATACATTTATTGAACTGTGCCCACCTGCCATTGTGGATGAACACCGCGATTCCTTACGAAAAACGATCCCCGGAGAGTGGCGCGATGCTGAACCTGAAAACACAACCGAAATCATCGAAGGCGAAATCATCGACAGCAAAAATCCCGAAAAAGAAATCGAAGCCTAAACGATGGTGACTATGAAGAAACACGCGGCCATTCTCCTATTGATTTCCATTCTGCTGGCGGCCTGCAGTTTGCGCCCCGCCGTGGAAGCTCCGACAGCGCAGCCTACATTCGGGCCTCCCACCAGCACCCCTTTCGTTCCGGATGTTGAAGAAACCACCCCACCCCAAAGTGTAGAAACGCCCACCGAAGAGGCAGACCTGCCCCCGGCGAATGCCGCCGTGCTCCCCAACCCGGCAGCCTTCCAATGGGTCGAAATCACCACCGGGCTGACCAAACCGGTTGCCATCACCCACGCCGGGGACAACAGCGGGCGTATTTTCATCATCGAGCAGCCCGGCACAATCCGCATCTGGCAGACCGACGAACTGCTTCCCACACCCTTCCTTGACATTCAGACGCGCGTCAACGATGGCTCCAGCGAACAAGGTCTGTTGGGGCTGGCATTCTCGCCCGCCTATGCACAAAATGGCTATTTCTTCGTCAACTATACCAATTCTAGCGGCGATACCACCATCGCCCGCTACCGCGTGTCAAGCGATCCCAATCTCGCCGATCCAGCCAGCGAAGAAATTCTGCTCGTCATCGGCCAACCGTTTGGCAATCATAATGGGGGGCATCTCGCCTTCGGGTTCGATGGTTATCTCTACATCGGCACGGGCGATGGCGGCGCGGCCAATGACCCTGCAGGCAACGCTCAAAACCTGAACACGCTGCTGGGTAAAATGCTGCGTCTGAATGTCGAAACGATCCCCTACACCATCCCTTCGGACAACCCTTTCGGCGATGAAATTTGGGCCTACGGATTGCGCAATCCCTGGCGCTATAATTTCGATCGTCTCACCGGGGATTTGTATATTGGCGATGTTGGACAGGGAACCTGGGAGGAAATCGACTTTCTGGCATTCGGCACGCCGGGCGGAGCCAATCTGGGCTGGGACGTGATGGAGGGCAGCCATCCCTTTGAGGGTACCGCCCCCGAGGGAATTCTCCTGACCGCGCCGGTAGCGGAGTACAACCACACGGAGGGCTGTTCTGTCACCGGGGGGCTGGTGTACCGCGGCGCTATGTCCGAGTGGCAGGGGGTGTATGTCTATGGCGATTTCTGCTCCGGGCGAATATGGGGCTTGCTGCAAAACCCGGATGAAAGCTGGCAGCAGGCATTGCTCTTCGAAAGCGGCATCAATATCTCCACGTTTGGTGAAGATGAAGCCGGTGAAATCTATTTGGCCGACCATCAGGGGCGCATCTTGCGATTGGAGTTGAGATAATCAAAACCTTCCAAGTTTCAAAAACCTGGAAGGTTTGCGTTTGTAACCAAATTATGACTCTACTGCAAAAAGCCGATGACGGAGATGTCCGCCGGAATATATGGGG
>CALCSH010000356.1 GCA_937893815.1 uncultured Anaerolineae bacterium
GCTCAACGCCCTGGCCCTGATCGTTCAACATGATGAACTCGTTGTTATCGGCTGCCTCTTTAGTTACCGCCAGTTGGAAGTCGTTTGCCGTGCCGTTCGAAACGTAATAGGTGTTATTGAAATCCAGGCCGTCGATCTGAATCTGGTCATCTTCATTCGAATCTTGCGGCGCGGCTCCGTAATCCAATGCCTGTCCATTGCTAAATCCGTGGCCGGTGATTTCGAATTTGTCATCCGCGGTGTTGACCGCGCTGCCAGGGTCAAAGGTAAGCGACTCGCGGCGGCTGAAGGTGTGTGTAGAACCGACGTTTACTTCGCTGGCATCCAGGTTCAGGGCATCGGCCATCGCCAACTGCAAGTTGTCGTCATCGACCTTTATCACCCGGTAGGTTTCCCCAGGCACCAGGCCGCCGATCTCCACCAAAGGCTCATCTTCCCCGTCTTTGCGCTCCACCTCATATACCACATGATCGTCTGTGTTCAGGCCGTGGCCGGGGATCCTCAACACATCGTTCGCATAATCGATACCAGCTGGTTTGGTAAACTCAATCCCAAGGTCTGTAAGATTGATTGCGGTGTCTACATCCGAGCCGACAGCCGTTATCGTGCCATTCACCTCGGCTAACACGTCCGCAAAATCGAAACCCAAGGCAATCCCTAACCCGCCCAAACCGTCTTCGTATATAACAGTCTCCGATTTAGCGCTGTTGGTCACTTTCGCCAGGGCATGCACATTCACATTCTTCCCGGCGTTGATACTGGCATCTTTCCCCACAATCGCATGGCTGGTAGTGTTCGAGACCGCGATTCCCACTGAGAGAGCAACGGCATATGGATCAACGGGCGACTCAGAAGAAGCATTGGAAGAATTCCGGGCCGCACCCGAAGCGGTGACCGTTGTATTACTCTTGAGTGTCACACTTCCAGCGGCTGTAATCGCAGTGGTGCCCAATAGATTGACCCTGGCATCAACATCAGCATGGCTGTACGAGAACGCCAGCATATTGATGAATTTTTCGATCGCTGCCACTTTCTTCAGCTTGGAGGTCCACATTGTGGCATCTTTCGATGCCAGGGACGCCACCGAGCTATCCACCACGGCCACAGCATCGATTTTGACATCCCCTGCGCTGTTGATAGTTGAATTATTTAGATCGACATACGCTTTGGCACCCCGGATCATCACCGTGACCGGCGCAGGCGGCAGCAAGCCATCGAAGATGAAGGATGTCAGCGTGGAAACAAGCACCGAATTAAATTGCTTCCAGAAAATATCGAACCAGAAGTTATCCACCTGATCTGGGATGAGATCCAATGTGCTGATATCTTTCGATTCGGCGGCGATACTGATCTTGTCGCCCTCGATCGTCGAGTCGATTATGTCGATATCGGTGGTTTTGAAACGCACCCCAATCAGGCGGAAGGGCGAAAATACCGAGCTATACTTCTTGGCACTGATTTCTATATTGCCGCCTTTGATCAGCGCGCCGTCAATCGAGACCCCCACAAATTCCCCGGTAAATGGAATCGCATCAATCGGCAGGTTGGAAGACCAATCCGTCAGGAAAGCGAGCACTTTGATCTGACCAGCGGTGTAGGGATCGGTGGCATGGGCCAGCAGCTTGGCCCCGTTGTTGATCGTTATCCCGGTGCCGTAGGTATGGGTGGTGCCCGGTACGAGAAAATTAACCTCGCCATTTGCATCCTCCTGATAGGTGCCCGATGTGAAGAGAATTTCCCCCGAATTTTCTGTGGATGCGGCTGTCACATGGTTCGCTGTTTCAGGGTTAGCAACATGGCGGGTGGAAAGCGTAACATTGGCGTTAACAGTGATGTAATTCGCTTCCACTTTTAGATCGTGGCCCTGCAGGTATACATTGCCAGCAAAGGTCACCCCTTGGACTGCAAATGGATTGCCTACGATGCTCAGATCAGCTTCGAATAACCCAAGCCTTTCTACGGTGACTGTCTGGTAAACATTCGTGGCAAGATAGATCGTCAGTGAGAGGATGCCCGTTTCATTGACGACTTCTTTGAGCAGGCCACCGTAACTTTCGAAAACTAACTCATCGCTGGCATTGCGCTTGAGGATGACATCGACATCGCCTGGGCGCACAAAGAATTCGATATCTCCCAGGCAGGTGCTGCAAAGCGTCGGCTCCATGCCGGAATAGTTCAGGATATGGCCATCATAATCGATCTTCCCGGATGGCGAAGGCCACGGCGGTGTGAAAACAATGCTTGCATAGGCGCTATCATCAACCGTGATAATGTCGTGTCCGGTAGAGCCGCCATCCACAGTGCCGCTGATCGTTCCGCCTGCCAGGACAACGAAGGTATCCTTATTGTCCATTTCGCCTTGCAGGTTTTCCATGCCAACAAAGGAAACCGTCTGCTCATCCGTCTGCAGATTCCCGCTATTCGTCCCATTGATATTAAAGGTGGCGCCGTCATCTGGGCCGACCAGCGTATCTACCCCACCCAGCCCATCGACGGTGATATTTTCAATATCATCGTTTTCGAAGATAAGCACCTGATTGCTGTTGCGTATTACTGTTGGCTCTTTGTGTTCGCTCTTGATTTG
>CALCSH010000357.1 GCA_937893815.1 uncultured Anaerolineae bacterium
CTGCTGAGAGCGCAGAGAAAAACATTTCTTACTCAGCGTTCGCCTGTGCCCTAGGGGTACTGCGTACTCCGCGGTGTTCAATCTTCATTTGACCATCACAGATAAATAAAAATATATTCTGCATTCATCATTCTGCCTTTCTTTACTCCTCACAACTCGAACTTTTGTTCGTATAATACATCCAACTTTCAACATCCTACCTTCAACTTCCAACTCAAATATGACCTTCCAACTGCACGCTCCCTTCCAGCCCACCGGCGACCAGCCCGAAGCCATTGCCCAACTGATCAGCGGACTGGAGAAGAATTACCACAACCAGGTATTACTTGGCGCAACCGGAACCGGAAAAACCTTTACCATGGCGAATATCATCGCCTACTTTGACAAGCCGACTCTCATCATTGCCCACAACAAAACCCTGGTGGCCCAGCTCTATGCTGAATTCAAGGAATTCTTCCCTGAGAACGCCGTCGAATACTTCGTCTCGTACTACGATTACTACCAGCCCGAAGCCTATGTGCCGCGCCACGACCTATACATCGAAAAAGAAACTGACATCAACGAAGAAATTGAACGCCTGCGCCTGGCGGCTACCACCGCCCTGATGTCACGCCAGGATGTTGTCATCCTGGCCTCGGTTTCGTGTATTTATGGCCTGGGTAACCCGGAGGCTTACGGCAAAGTTGTCATCAATCTTGAAGTTGGCAAAAGCTGGCGGCGCACAACGCTGCTGCGCCGTCTGGTGGAAAGTCAATATTCCCGCAACGATATCGAACTGCGCCCCGGAACGTTCCGCGTGCGCGGCGATACCCTCGAAATTGCCCCGGCCTACGAAGATCGCTACGTCTATCGCGTCAGCTTTTGGGGTGACGAAATCGAGCACATCAGCGAGGTCGATTATCTGACCGGTGAGGTTCGTCGTCAGATGGACAGCGTGGATGTTTACCCCGCCAAGCACTTCATTGCCGAAGAAGACAAAACCAAGCAAGCCATCACCGACATTGAACTTGAACTTGAAGCGCGCATTCAACACTTTAAGGATACCAACCAACTCCTCGAGGCCCAGCGCATCGAGCAGCGCTCCCGCTACGATTTGGAGATGCTGCGCGAGGTTGGCTATTGTTCCGGCATCGAGAATTACTCGCGCCACCTCGATCAGCGTCCCGCCGGTTCCCCCCCCTGGACGCTGGTGGACTATTTCCCCGATGATTACCTGCTCATCATTGACGAATCGCACATGACCGTGCCTCAAATCCGCGGCATGTACAACGGCGACCGCGCCCGCAAGACCACCCTGATCGATTATGGTTTTCGCCTGCCCTCAGCGCTGGATAACCGCCCGCTGCAATTTGACGAGTTTAAAGCCCGCATGGGCTACACCATCTACACCACCGCCACGCCCGGCCCCTACGAGATGGAAGCCGCCGATCAGGTTGTCGATCAAATCATCCGCCCCACCGGGCTGGTCGATCCCGAAATCGAGATTCGCCCCATTCAGGGTCAGGTGGATGACCTGCTGGGCGAAATCCATAAGCGGCTTGAAGTCGGGCAGCGTGTTATCGTCACCACGCTCACCAAACGCATGTCGGAAGATCTGGCCGATTATTTAATGGAAATGGGCATCAAGGTGCATTATCTGCACTCCGAGGTGGAAACTCTTGAACGAGTGGGGATTCTGCGGGACCTGCGCCTGGGGGTGTTCGACGTAGTCGTAGGGATTAACCTGCTCCGCGAGGGCCTCGACCTCCCCGAGGTCTCGCTCGTGGCGATTCTCGACGCCGACAAAGCGGGGTTTCTGCGTTCTGCCACCGCTCTCATCCAGACGATTGGCCGAGCTGCCCGCCATCTGGATGGCAAAGTCATCATGTACGCTGATCACATCACCGATGCCATGCGCACCGCCATCGATGAAACCAATCGCCGCCGCGAAAAACAGGTGGCCTATAACGAAGCTCATAATATCCAGCCGGTCAGCATCATCAAGGATATTCGCGACATCACCGACCGCGTGCGCGCCCATGCCGTCGCAGAGCCGCAAGCCGAATACAGTGCCGATGGTGCTCCCAGGCTGCCACAAGACGAAATGCGCCGCATTCTGGTTGATCTGGAGGCCAGCATGAAGCAAGCCGCCCAAAACCTGGAATTTGAGAAGGCGGCTGCTTTGCGCGATCAGATTTATGAATTGCGGAATTTGTTATTGGAAGAAGGGGATTACAAGCCGTGGGAGCGCATCAAATTAATGGCGGGGGGAAACTAAATCGGCTCACCGCCGCCCAGGGCGCGTACCAACGCCACGCCCAGCGCCGTTAGTTCATCCAGATATTCGGGGTTAGCCAACCCCATCGTGCGCAGCGAGAGACCTTTTGGCCCGATATGCAGTACGATCTGACTGCCAACGTTTTGCTGGGTCAGGGGGTATTTATGCGCCCATTCAACCAGCGGAGTAATGACCCAGGTATTGAGAAGCTGCCCGGCGCGGGCCGGTTCATCCCCATAGGCCAGAAAATAAGGTCTCAGGCGATCAGGCAGTTCAATCGGCGTGGCCGTGGCAATATCCGGGCTATCCCCTTCACCAAACCCATAGACGAGCATGGATTGTTTGAAGAGCAGGTTGGTTGCCGATTGCAGCCAGTTGGGTAGCATCTCTTGATCAGGAGTTTTTTGCGCCAAAAAGAGAAACGAGTCAGCTAGTTGAAAATCGGGGGAGCGCCAGTGACTGAGCGGCATACTGTTGAAAGCCAGGGTTTCAAATGTCCAACGGACGCCGCGGGTAATCGTTTCGGCGCCTTGTTTTCCGGTTATTTCTTCCTGTTGTTGTAAAAATTGACGCTGCAAGTTTGCTGCGTCAAAAACTTGGGGCGACGCCCCCGTAACCCCCTTGCTGATTCCTACAATGGCGCGTAGCTGTTGCGCCTGTTCATCTTTGCGTTTATGCCCGCTGGTATAGGCGCTGCGCACGGGGACGATTTCGCCGTTGTGGAGGGCGATTTCTATCCGATAGGTGCGGCTGTTATCTTCACGATCTAACTGATAACTCACCGAGATTCCAGCAATCTCCCCAAAGGCGATGGTCTGCTGCGATTTGCGGATGAGTGAATGGCGGGAGATGGTCAGCGTGCGCGTGATGCGGTCGGCGCTGACGCTCACGGTGGGCATCATCAACAAACCCAGACCGAATAGCGCTAAAATGCCAATCAGAATCCATTGCGCGGGCGCAATGATCACAGCATAAACTGCTCCGGCCAGCATGGACGCGCCAAAGAGCCAGAAAACAATCGGGCGGTCGTGAAAGGTGAGGTCAGAAGAGGAATTATTCATCGAAAATTTGAATGTACGTATCGTTCAAAACATGGCATAATGAAATACCTTCGCCAAAAAATTTTAGCAATTTTTGGTCAAAAATCGTGACAATAAGAGCAAAATCCTTGTTTATCTCCGTTTATCTCTGGTTGTAATAACAACTTCCGAAAATTGGCGAAGGTATTGAAGACTCTACTAAAAAAAGGCTATCTCACCGCAGAGTACGCAGAGAGCGCTGAGATTTTTAGAAAATTAGTTTAGCGTTTCTGAACTTTGCTCAGATTCTGGTATGTATTCTTAAACCTGGTTTTAAGATTATCTCTGCGTTCTTCGCGTTCTCCGCGGTAATGAGTGTTTTCAGTAGACTCATTGAATGA
>CALCSH010000358.1 GCA_937893815.1 uncultured Anaerolineae bacterium
TCATTCATTTGCACCTGCCACAATTTGACGCCGCAGGCGTAGCGTTGCGCGGGCGCTTGCTGCGTAAGCCCACTGTGATTACCTATCACTGCGATCTGGAGTTGCCGACGGGGCTGTTCAATCGTCTGGTCAATGCCGTGGTGCTGGGCATGAACCACCTGGCGGGAATATTCACTCATCGAATTGGTGCATACACCGAAGATTTTGCATCCCACTCCCCCTATCTGACGCGCTTTGCCGAAAAAGTGCGCGTGATCCTGCCGCCAGTGGAATTACCCGCTGCCAGCCCCGAAGATATAATCTCTTTTAGAGAAGAACATAACCCCGCAAGCCGCCGCCCGGTGATTGGCATGGCAACCCGCTTCGCTTCCGAAAAGGGCGTCGAGATCTTGCTGGATGCTTTACCCAGAGTGTTGGAGCAGTATCCCGAGACTCTGGTGTTGTATGCCGGTCAATATGCGGACGTGATGGGCGAGGAAGATTACTTTGCGCGCCTGTCCCCCATCATTGAGCAATATCAGGCCCGCGGGCAGTGGAAATTTCTCGGGGTGCTGAATCCAACTCAAATGTCCATGTTTTACCCTGCTTTGGATGTGCTCGTCGTCCCCAGCCTGAATTCTACCGAGACCTTCGGGCTGGTGCAAATTGAAGCCATGCTCAACGGAGTCCCCACGGTGGCCTCCAATCTACCCGGCGTGCGCCAACCCCCCACGATGACCGGCATGGGGCTGGTTGTTCCCATCGGCGATTCCAATGCCCTGGCTGATGCCCTGCTGGAGATTTTCGCGCATCCTGAAAAATCTCAAGGCAACCCCGAAGAAATCGCCCGCACCTTTGCACCGCGAACCAATGCCCAGGCGTATGAGAAACTTTATCAGGAATTATTGGATGAGTTGGGCGGTCGTTAATCAGGGAGTGGGCGGCAAAGCTGGAAGGACTTCAAAACCTTGTTCAGCGAAATGCGGATCGAATGTGAAGGCCGTGCGGATCCCCAGGCGGCGCATGGTGGCAAAACTGGCGCAGTCCACCAGGCTTAACCGGCGGCGGTTGGCAGTTATAAATATTTCAACAATCTCTTGGTGCTGGCGAATACTGATCCATTCCGTTTGCAGCCAGGGAACAATTTTCTCTTGCAGGTCACGGATGGCGCTCATCCCCAGGCGATTTTGGAGTAATGCATAGGCTTCGACCAGCAAATAGTTGTTCGCGTAAATTGGGATGTCTTCTTCAACGAAATAATCCCAGGTTTGTCTGGCGATTGGATGCAAACTATCTTGCAACGACAACAGGGCAAGCAATGCGGATGTATCAATCAAGATCATCGCCATCACCGATTTCGGCATAAATTTCTGCCAGGTATTTATCGTGGTTGACGGAAACATCGGTTGCGCCTTCAATGTCGTGATAAGCGCCGATTGCCATTGCCCGGCGTTTGAGTTCATCCCGGCTGGAACCGGCCTGTTGCTCGGCAAACAGATTCACGCTGCGGCGGATGAGTTCGGCCATTGAGATATGATATTCAGCGGCCTTCTCGCGCAAAAACTTATGTTGCTCTTCCGTCAACTGAATTTGCGTGCGGATCATTTTCTAACTCCTTAATGTGTAAGCACTTTTTCAGAAGTGATGTAATTATATCAGCTTTCCTGCCTATGAAACCGCCTCAACCTTCAACCTTCAACCTTCCACCCCCCAGAGATTACCTGTGGGAAATGTTGAGTACCCTGCCCTATTTCCGCGCTCTGCTGCGCGCCGTTGAAGCGCGTACCTATGCCGATATTGACCTCCCAGCCCCGACGCTTGACCTCGGCTGTGGCGATGGGCACTTTGCACCGATAGCTTTTCCCCGCCCCCTTGAAGTCGGTGTGGACCCCTGGTGGGGGCCGCTGCTCGAAGCCGGGGAGCGGCGGAGAGCCTATCAGGGGCTGGTGCAATCCGATGGGGCTGAACAGCCTTTTCCGGATGGCTATTTTGCCAGCGCAGTCAGTAACTCGGTTCTGGAGCATATCCCTCATCTCGATGAAGTTTTGGTCGAAACTGCTCGCGTTTTGCAGCCTGGCGCGCCGTTTATTTTCTGCGTGCCGAATCATAATTTCTTGCCGACACTTTCGGTTGGTCGTTTCTTTGATCGACTGGGTTTGCGCTTCATCGGGAATGCCTACCGCGCTTTCTTCAACCGTATCTCGCGGCACTATCATTGTGACTCGCCCGAAATCTGGCAGATGCGCCTCGACAAGGCCGGGTTTGAAATTGTGCGCTGGTGGCATTATTTCTCCCCGGGGGCGCTGCACACTCTCGAGTGGGGGCATTATTTTGGGCTGCCTGCCTGGGTGAGTAAACTGCTCTTCGGGCGCTGGATTCTTGTCCCAACCCGCTGGAATCTGGCCCTCACCCGCCGTCTGGTTGAGCGTTTTTATAATGAAGCACCGGAGCATCCCGTGGGGGCTTATTCATTCTATATCACTCGCAAACGGCAGACCTAACGGCGTTTATTGTTTTTTAAGCGCCTTTGGCTCTTTTACTTCCTCTGGTATCATTAGGGGCTGATTATGACTATTATGACTGAACCCACTGTCCTTGATTATGTGAAATCGAAAATTTTCTTCTGGCGCGGCGACGTAGTAGAAATCCCTCGGCCCGGAGTTGACATCGCGGATTCTACTGAATTTCAACTCCCCGCGGACGTTTTGACGACCAACATTGCGACGCCAGAACTCGCCGCTGAGCTTTCCACCCTGCGCCTTGATATCTGGAATTGGTCGGGCTATTGGGTGTTGCTTCCGTTATTGCTGGCGCTTATCGCCCAACGCGCCCTCGAGCCGCCAGCGCGCAGCCTGCCCCTGGGGATTGCTTTTTACACCCTGGCGGCAGCGTTTTTGCTGTGGGGTGCGCTGCGCGGGCGCGTGACTCTCCCCGACGCAGAACCTGTACCCGATGCCGCCGACCCAATGACGGTGCGTTCCATCGGTATGTGGGTTAGCATCATCTTTGGGTTGCTGGCCTTTCTGGCTTTTAGCGGCAACCGTTTCACGCAGTTCAACTTGACCTTGTGGCTGATCGCAGTGGCCGGATTTTTCTACGCCTTCTGGTATATTCCCCCCGAAACACCGACCCTGCGAGCGCGGCTGCGCACCGCATTTGAACGTTTTCAATCCAACGGTATCAACTTCTCCCCCTGGACACTGCTCGTCCTGGCAGTTTTCGCGCTGGCCGCGTTTTATCGTTTCTACCAGCTCGATCAGGTGCCGCCGGAGATGTTCAGCGACCACGCCGAAAAGCTCTATGATGTCGCCGATGTGCTCGATGGGCAGTACAGTATTTTCTTCCCGCGCAATACCGGGCGAGAGGCCTTTCAGATGTACCTCACGGCGGCGATGGCCTTGATCTTTGACACAGGTCTTTCGTTTCTCAGCCTTAAACTGGGTACGGCTTTTGCCGGATTGTTCACGCTGCCCTTCATCTATCTGCTCGGAAAGGAAGTTGCCAGCCGCCGTGCCGGTTTGCTGGCGATGGCCTTTGCCGGAATTGCCTACTGGCCGAATGTAATCTCACGTGTGGCACTGCGCTTTACGCTGTATCCTTTCTTCGCCGCGCCGACGCTCTATTTTCTGGCGCGCGGCCTGCGCCGTGGCCGCCGCAACGATTTTTTGCTCGCCGGGCTGTTTCTCGGCCTCGGCTTGCATGGCTACAGTCCTTCCCGTTTTGTGCCTTTTGTTGTACTGGCGGCGGTCGGCCTGTATTTATTGCACAAGCGCCCCCGTGCCAATCGCCAGCAGGCTGTTTGGGGACTGATTTTGCTGGTCTTCATCTCGCTGCTGGTTTTTGCGCCGCTCTTGCGCTATGCCCTCAGCGATATGCCGGGTTTCACTTACCGTACCATGACGCGCATGAGTCAGGTCGAACAGCCTTTCTCCGAACCGGTCTGGCAGATTTTTACCAAAAACCTGTGGGGTGCTCTGACGATGTTCTTCTGGGATGATGGCGAAATCTGGGTGCATTCAGTGACGCATCGCCCGGCGCTGGATATCGTTTCAGCAGCGCTTTTCGGCTTGGGCAGCCTGATGCTCACTGTGCGCTACCTGCGCCGTCGCGATTGGCTCGACCTGTTCTGGCTGGTCGCCATTCCGCTGCTGATGATGACCTCCATTTTGTCGCTGGCATTCCCCGGCGAGAACCCGTCTCTTAATCGCACCGGGGCGGCGATGATCCCGGTTTTCCTGATTATAGGGATGACGCTGGACGGATTTCTGAATCAACTTCGAGGAAGTCTGCGCACCCCCGCGCGCGGGGTGTGGTTAAGCATTGGGGTAGGCGTACTCCTTTTGGGGGGATCCAGCGCTCAAAACTTTGATCTCGTCTTCCACCAATACCGCGAAGATTTTGCCCGCAGCTCATGGAATACCTCCGAACTCGGGGCTGTTATTCGCCAGTTTGCCGACACCATCGGCGACGAAGACAGCGCCTGGGTGGTGCCGTACCCCCATTGGGTGGATACGCGCCTGGTGGGAATTAACGCCGGGGTGCCGCTGCGCGATTACGCCCTGTGGCCCGACCAGATTACTACCACGCTTGATAATCCGCGCTCAAAATTGTTCCTCTACAAGCCCGAAGATAGCGACGCCCGTGATACGTTGGAAACCCTCTACCCCAATGGCGCTATGCAGCTTTACGACTCGGCAATTGAGGGCAAGGATTTTTATATCTACTACGTGCCGCCGGAACGTTAAATGTTGAAAGTTGAAGGTTAAAAATTATTCTCAACCTTTAACCTGTAACCTTCAACCCCATGCCTATGAAGAAATTATCGAAATTTAGTTATTTTCTTTTGTTCCTGTGGATTTTGGCCGCGGGTGCTTATTTACGCCTGGTCGGTTTGGATTGGGACGAAGAGCAGCACTTGCATCCGGATGAGCGTTTCCTGACGATGGTGGAATCTAGTATCGAGCCGGTGCAAAGTTTGGGCGAATATTTCGATACCGCCAATTCGAGCCTTAATCCGCATAACCGCGGGCATGGATTCTTCGTTTATGGCACGCTGCCGATTTTTATTGTGCGTTATGTTGCCGATTGGTTGGGTGATAGCGGCTATGGTGAAGTCTATCTGGTGGGGCGTGCGTTATCGGCACTGGCCGATCTGGCCGTAATCTGGCTGATATTTCTAATTGCTGAACGGCTCTACACGCGAAAGATCGGAGTATTGGCGGCTGCGTTCTATGGATTTGCCGTACTTCCGATTCAACAGTCGCACTTCTTCACGGTAGATACGTTTATTAACTTTTTTACGTTTTTGGCGTTTTATTTTGCGGTGGAGGTAGCGACAGCGGACGGGGGACCGAAGACCGAAGACCGGGATAACATTTCTCCGTCTCCCGTCCCCGGTCTTCCGTCTTATCTGCTCTTCGGGGTCGCGCTCGGATTGGCGGTGGCCTCCAAGATCAGCGCTATCCCGGTAGCGCTGGCTTTGCCGGGTGCAGCGGCCTTATATTTTCTGCGTCTGCCCATTGAAGAACGCCAGCGGCAGGCGGGGCGCATATTTAGTTATGTGGCTATTGCCGGTCTGGTCAGTATTTTGACGTTCCGAATTTTCCAGCCGTATGCTTTCTCCGGGCCTGGATTCTTTGGAATGCTGCCCAATCCGCAATGGGTGGAAAATCTCAAATCGCTCAGCGCACAAACCAGCGGCGATGTGGATTACCCTCCGGCGCTGCAATGGGCGCGGCGTCCGGTATGGTTTTCGTGGCAAAACCTGACCGTGTGGGGATTGGGTCTGCCGCTGGGGGTATTGGCCTGGGCGGGTTTTCTGTGGATGGCCTGGCGCATGATCAAGGGGGAGTGGCGGCGGCATATTCTGCTGTGGGGCTGGACGACGATCTATTTTGTGTGGCAGACC
>CALCSH010000359.1 GCA_937893815.1 uncultured Anaerolineae bacterium
CCACCCCCATATATTCCGACGGACATCTCCGTCATCGGCTTTTTGCAGTAGAGTCGTTGTATCGATAACGAAAATTATCCAGTGATGTCACGGCCATGAGCGAATCAGGCTACTCCCCAACGGCTTGATAGTTTATGTAAACGTTGCAGCGGTGGCTTCAAGAATCGGAAGGAGTAAATACGATGGTAAAAGACCCAGTTTGCGGTATGGATGTAGACCCCCAAGGCACCGCGGCCAGCCGCGAGCACATGGGGCAGACCTTCTATTTTTGCTCGGATAACTGCCTCCAGCAATTTGACGCTGACCCGCATACATACGCTCACCCTGAACCGGAGCCTGGGAACCAGGCGGATATTACCCTTGTCATTGGTTCGGCGACTACCGGGGTAAACCCCGATTTGGCAAGCTCCCAGCGGGTGGCGATTCCCATCGTTGATTTGGATTGCGCCACCTGTGTGCTAACCGTCGAGCGCGTCTTGCAGAAGCAGGATGGCATTCAGCAAGCCAGTGTCAACTATGCTACTGGCACAGCCCATGTTACCTACAACCCGGCACAAATTGGCCCTGGGAGTATGCAGCAGGCCATCAAAAAAGCTGGTTACACAGTAGGTGGGGCGACTACCCGCATTGGCATTAAAAACCTGCGCTGTGCCTCGTGCGTGACCTTCATCGAGAAAAGTTTACAAACCACCCCGGGCGTGATGCGCGCCACTGTCAATACCCTCACGCAGCAGGCCGAAGTGGAATACGTGGCCGGGGAAACCAGCCTATCGCAATTGCATGCCGCTATTGAGTCCGTGGGCTACGAAACAGAGACTCAGGCTAAAGAAACCACGCCAGAGGATGCCGAGCAGGTCGCCCGCAAAGTTGAGTACCGCGATCTGCGCAAACGCTTCATTTTCTCTTCGTTTCTGGCTGCCATCGTGATGCTGCTGACCTTCAGCATGTTCATCCCGCTGCTCAAAGATATCCCCGCCCAGATCAACCTGATCGTCATGTTTGCTCTGACCACGCCGGTGCTCTTTTGGGCGGGCAGCCGCTTTTTTGTCGGCGCATGGAGCGCCTTCAAGCACCGTTCGGCGGATATGAACACGCTCATCGCCCTGGGTACTGGCGCGGCTTATATCTATTCCACCGTCGCCACCTTCCTGCCCGGCTTATTACCCGAAGGTTTGCGCGAGGTGTATTACGACACCACCGCCATTATCATCGCTCTGATTTTACTGGGGCAGGTACTAGAAGCGCGCGCGAAAGGTGAGACCAATGAAGCCATCCGTAAATTAATGGGCCTGCAAGCCAAAACCGCCCGCGTGGTGCGCGCTGGCCAGGAAGTGGACATCCCCATCGAGGAAGTGCTGGTTGGCGATATGGTCATCGTGCGCCCCGGGGAAAAAGTGCCTGTTGATGGCACAGTCACCGAGGGCCAATCCACCCTGGATGAGAGCATGATCACTGGCGAGTCGATCCCGGTCAGAAAATCGGCTGGCGAGGATGTGATTGGCGCCACGATCAACAAGACTGGCTCCTTTCGTTTTCAGGCCACCAAGGTCGGCAAAGACACCGCCTTGAGCCAGATCATCCAGTTGGTGCAACTGGCCCAGGGGACCAAGGCCCCCATCCAGCGTATGGCGGATGTCATCTCTAGCTATTTTGTGCCGGTGGTGATTCTGGTAGCCATCTGGAGCTTCACCATCTGGTTCATCTTTGGTCCCGACCCGCAACTGCTGCACGCCCTGGTGACGGCCGTGACCGTCTTGATTATCGCCTGCCCGTGCGCGCTGGGGTTGGCCACGCCGACTTCCATCATGG
>CALCSH010000360.1 GCA_937893815.1 uncultured Anaerolineae bacterium
GGTTATTCGGTTGGTAAAGTTCTATTTTTCGGAACGATGTCTTGATGCACTACAATTAGGAATTAGGAATTAGGAATTAGGAATTAGGAATTAGGAATTAGGAATAATGATAACTCTAAATGGGGATGGCACGCAAGATGTCCATTTCGGTGGGGGGAAACTGCAAAGCGGCCAGCAGGCTGTGATCTTTGAAGGGGGGGAGGATGTGCATCATTGGGGATTAGGCAACTCGTAATCAGGGAATAAGAATACTATTTCGTAGAAATTCTTATTCCCTGATTACCCAATTTCTACTACCGGAACAACAAAGGTATCGCTACAACCAGGAATACACCCCAGGCCACATAAAAATTTGTCCCGAAGCTAAATACCTGCTGCAAGGATTCAATCCATTTTTCGTGGCCTGTTTTGAACTGCTTGACAATCAAACCCATCAGAATGCCGATATTGATCGCATTCCAGCCGATGACCGCCAGGCGGTTGATAGTGATACCGCCATCCACGGTACGGTAGACAATAGCGGATAGAGCGTAGACACTGATTAGTGTGCCCAGTACAGCGACAGCCAGAATACCGTTGCGCAGCCAACGCTGCATATCTGGCTCTAATTCATCAGCCCGGATCGGCGTGGCGCCCATCAGCAAGCCCATAATCGCGAAGAGCAATGCGTTATACACGATTAGCACATCACGCTGATAGAAAGGCTCCATGAAATTAAAGGGAATCAGGAAGGCGTACACAACCAGCACGGCCAGCAACAGAGGCAGCAAGATGCGCATCATCGTGGCGATGAACTTACTCAAACCCTGGGTAAAATCCTGCCCGGCGGGGTTGAGCGTGGGATCATAAATCGTGGCGACCGCTAATGTAGGCAGCAGACCATACCCACCAACAATCATCAAGCGCATCCACGGGTCGGGAATATCCACGTTCAGGGCGGCGAACAAACCAAAGGTAATTCCGCCCAGCACCATGCCAAAGATAAGATACAGCCCGGCGGTAATCATCGCCTCAATCGATTTGATCAGAAAAGCAAAGCGGTCTTCAAAGCCAGATTTTAACCCCAGCACCGTGATTCCCAACGTAACCCAGGCCAGCAGTGGCAGATGAATTGCCATCAGGTCAAGATACCGCGTCTGAAAAGCATCGCCCAGGCCGGGTGAAATCAAGAAGATATATAAACCGGTCATCAGCAAAGCCGCGGTGACTGCGACTGCGCGGGCGTAGTTCTTCTTTGATGTTCCCGTCAAAAACGCAACACTGAATAGAGCCGCGATCGGCGACCAGAAAAGCACGAAGTAGGGTAAATGATCGAGGAACATGGGGCCGTCTTCGGCGGTGATCAGCCACAACGCCAGGCCGGTGATAATGCTCAATGGGATGGCAAGCTTCCAGTTGGTGGTCTTTTTCGGGGCGGATTCCTCCTCCGGAGCGTTTTGCTGCAAACGATAAAACCAGGCCGCCAGCAGCACGTTTTCCGGTTGATCTTCATAACAGGTCAGCAGGCCGGAATGGAAATCAGCAAGTTGGGTTTGCTGGCGCGCCGCCTGGTAGAGTTCTTCCAACGCCTGAGGGCTGGTACTGGACGTGCGGATTTTCTCAAGGTAACTCATAATATTTCTCCAAATCGTGGTCGGGTCTCGGAAACCAGATTTCTTTCAATGTATCAGAGGCCAGAGGGAAAAACAAGCACCTGAGTGCTTAAGATTGTTTCCTCAGGCGGTGGTAATTGCCTCCTGTTATTAGTAGAATTCAAAAATTGACGAAAACCATAGAGAACGCAAAGCAAATCCGTAACATAACCATGTTCTCAATGCCTCACTGGTAAATATCGTCAAGGAGTGCCCCATGAACGTCAAAATGATTCTACCCGCGCTGACCGAAGCCACAAGTCCTTTTTTCCGTCCGATCAAATACTCGCTTTTTCCTCCGCTGGGTTTGGCAACTCTGGCCGCTTATCTGCCACCGCATTGGCAGGTCGAGATCATCGATGAGCATATCGAGACTCTGCGCCTGGATGACGAACCCGATCTGGTAGTAATTGAGGTGTATATCACCAATGCCCATCGGGCCTACGAAATCGCCGATAAGTACCAGGCGCGCGGCGTTTATGTCTGCCTGGGCGGATTGCATGTCAC
>CALCSH010000361.1 GCA_937893815.1 uncultured Anaerolineae bacterium
CCTATTTTTCGGCATTTTCTTACGACGCGGCGGAAGCCATATTAAAGCAACTTTCCAACAATCACTTAAGTGTATTTGCCACTTTGGTTAAACAAATAAAAGCGCTTCACTCAAAATGAAACGCTTTTTCCAAAACAAGGTCTATTAAAAATAGGTGTATTTACTCAGCCCGGAGTTGAAAGCGAATAAAAACAGGAAAGTGCTTGGGCAGCAAAAAAATATATTAGCAGATCAGTATCTTCTCAGAAAACAACGGGAGAAGTCAAACTTTTCAGCGGTACTTCGCTATTTTACCTGAGTTCTGAAAAAGTTTGACTTCTGTTCCCCAAATTATTGTGAAGATACGCAGGTCAGATTAAAATGGCGATTGGCGTATGCGATAGCCTGCGATCGATTTTCCAAATCTAATCGCTGAATGATGTGAAATATATGCGAACGAACAGTAGCATTCGTAAGGTGGAGCAGTTTAGCAATTTCCTGGTCGGAGCGGCCTTCGCCCAGCAATGCCAATATCTCTTGCTGGCGAGATGTCAATTTATTCGCAATTTCATCAGAACCAGGGGAAGATTTCATTTCGCGTAAGCTTTTAAAAAGTTTTGCAGAAACCTCTGCTGGCATATATGGAATACCAGCAGCCACTTTTCGAATCGCCTCCAGTAAATATTGTCGCGAGGCTGTTTTTGGGAAATATCCCAACGCTCCAGCCTGAATTGCCTGCAATATTTTTTCTTCATCCTCAAGACTACTTACAACCATGCTTTTGACCTCAGGATAGCGAGACTGCAAAGCAGCGATCAATTCTAATCCGTTCATTTCTGGCATCAATAAATCAACCAATACGATCTCCGGAGCAATTTTTTCTACCATTTGTAAAGCTTCATTTCCATTAGCAGCCATGCCAATAACTTTCAAACCGGGTTCATCCTCGATCGCGGTCATCAGAGCTTCGCGCATCATAGGGTGATCGTCAACAATGAGTATATTAATGCAATCCATGCGACTGATTTCCTGTGTGATAACCAATAAAATGCACCCGTGTGCCCTGAGTTGGCTGCGATTCAACCGTAAGTTTCCCGCCAAGTAATTCGGCGCGTTCGCGCATCGTCAAAAACCCCATGCCTCCCTGGTGAGAAGAGTCCAGATTAAACCCCACACCAGAATCGGCAATTTCTAATTCCACAAACTCTTCACTACAATCCACAAATACTCTAACTTGCTGCGACCTTGAATGTTTCAACGTGTTGTTCAATGCCTCCATGGCGATCCAGAATAAATTTTCATGCCATTCGGGTGGACAATATTCCACACTTCCTTCACGGATCAGTTCGACCTGCATCGCGGAACGATGCTCAACTGTGGCCAAGCGAGTCTCCAGGTCACGAAAAAAATCTACCGAGCGAGAAACCCCCGAAACCTGTAATTCGTATAATAATAGTCGCGTTTCCCGCAATGAGTGTTGCGCACTTTCTTGCAATCGTATAGCAATTTGTTTGGCGCGCACATATTTTTCTTTGTCCAGCATCGCCATCAATGTCTCAGAAAATAACACCAGACTATGAAGTGACTGACTGACGGAATCGTGCAAATCACGGGCCATACGATGCCGCTCTTCAATTTTCGCTAACTCACGCTGCTGTTCAACAACCTGTTCCTGTGTTGATTGCAAATCATCATTCAATAACTGAATTTGCACCAGGCGTTGCTGCAGTGCTTTTTCGGTTCTTAATTTTTGTGTAACATCCTGCGTAACGATCATTTTAGCAAACAGTTGCCCGCGTGTGTCTTCCATAAAAGTCAGCCGCGTATCAAAAACATATCCATCAGACCCATGAACAACAGAAATTTTTCCATCACCGTCTTTCTGCTGATCTGGCAAATGCGCTATTTCTGGCCAATGCTTCATCGCAAATCGAATATCTGCGCCAAGCTGCTTCTGCTCTATACCAAATGTTTTCCGTGCAGCGGCATTAAAATCAATAATTTCATCATCTTCATTGACAACCAAAACACAGTCACTCATCTGCTCGATCAACGTATAGCGGGCAACCGGAACTAATTTCAGAAACCGAGTACTATACAAGGCAGTTAATACAAAAAGATTTGAAATTGAAAATGTTATTGATGTCCAATCAATGCCAGCAAATTGCTCTGCCCCAAATAAGTAAAATAAATTACTAATCACAGGGATCAAACTTGCCATCAACAAGTGCCTTGCCTGATTACGAGATAACGCCGAACCACGCCGCGAAGCCTGCCATAAATTCACCACAATCACGGCCATCATCATATATCCAGTTATTCCAACCCATATAAAGCCGGGGCCATGATAAAAAATAACGATATTCTCCCCATTTTTTGCTGGTGAAAACCCCCGCCAAATTAAGCCATGCCACTCATTTGTCCATGTCAATACAATATTCGTCAATGGCAATAAAGCAAAAACCGCACGAAACCATTTCTTTTCCAACCACCTATCTGCGCCGACATACGAAAGGACAAAAAGCGCATAGAGAGCTAACGCACTATAAGATCCAATGACCTCAATTTTTGCAAAAAAGATTTTATGTGTAAGTTCAGTTGCTGCGTAATCCAGGGCCGATGCCAGTGTCCAAATCGCAACCCCTAATGCGCCC
>CALCSH010000362.1 GCA_937893815.1 uncultured Anaerolineae bacterium
CCCCGCACACACCCTATTTTTCGGTAATTCTTATTTCGATTGCGTAACTTGAGTTAATGACAAACAATGATCATAAATTACACGCCACGAAAAACATCCTGGATTCTCAATGAAATTTGGATGATGTATATCAACGCGTATCCTCAGCCGTCAGGACTTTGAGCCTGGCGGTTTTTTATTCATCATCAAAAGGAGTTCTCTACTATGACCGATTTGCGCCAACGATTTCAGCTTTCGCCTCAGCGTATGGATGAGATCAACGCTGTTTTTCTGGCACCCGATATGGACGTGATCAACGATCTACTTGATGTGGTTGCCCAATATGGTACCCCCGAAGAAATCAATGCCAAAGCGCGTCAGGCACGCACGTATGAAAATTTACTGGAAAAAGTAAAAACCACCGAACCCGAATACCTGACTGAATTGAAGTGGCTCGAAGCACAGCGCGATGCCGGAGCTTTTATTTCCGTTGCCGATTATCGTCGCAAAATTCTCGGGAAAAAGGCCGAAACGATGACTTTTACCGATGATTTTGCTGTGACGCTGGAAATTAGCGCCTTACAATATTTCCCCTGGCTGCGCGCAATAGCGGAGCGCGCTATTGATCAGGGCGCGTTGATGCCCGCACGCTTCATCCGCGTACGTAAGATGAAAGAGCAAGAAGCCGATGGCGATCTGGCGGCAGTGGCCGCGGCCATGCAGATTGTGGGCGCTAGTTATGTCGAAACGCTGGATACCAAAGGCACAGATGGCTCCAATATTCATCTGGGTGGGCCAGAAACTATCACCGGCTATTTTGGCGGAATCGGTCAACCCAACGGCCACGCTCTGAAATGGATCGATGAATTTCTCTACTACTATACCAACTACGGGGTATACCAGGTACTCAACATCAACCCTGGTACAGTTTTCCTCGGCTATATGCTTCACCGCCTGGGGGTTGATATCGAGTTTAAAATCTCGGTTTTCATGGGCAATGACAATCCTTACGCCGGGCTGTGGACATTGCTGGGGGCCAGGCTCTTTGCCCGAGAGGATGGCTCGTCTCCATTAATCGGCTTCAACTGGGGAAACTCTGCTAATAATGAGACCATGGAAAAAACAGCTCAATTTCGCAAAGCCTGGGGCTTCGAAGACCGGGTGCGTTTTGAGCATCATATTACCGAAACCTATAAACATATTGTGTTGCAGCCCTACAACCGCCGCGATGAACTGGTAGAACTGGCCGACCATGTGGCCAATATTTCTGCCAAACATGAAGGCGGCGACCCCGATATTGACCAGACCCGCCAGCATCCTTCGGATATTCTCGATTATTTTCGCGACAAGAACGAAATCATTGCCAGCGGCGATTGGGATGCACTACAAGCCAACTTCCTCGATAAATTTGATTCCCTCAATACTACCGCGCAAGCCCTCACGGAAAAGGGCTTATCGTTTATCGCCGCCAAGAATTTACATTCATAAGTAATCCCCTGCCCTCGACTATGCTTCATACTCTTCAAACCTCCCATTTACAACTTGTTGTCAACACCGATACCGCCACCTGGAGCCTCTCCAGTACGCAGCCCGATGGCGCGTATCTGGACGGTGTATCGCAATTTATCCAATATCGCCGCAGACGCAAAAAATTCCGCGCCCTCGAAAAATGGACACGGGTGAAGGTCAGCGAAACGCTGGTACCGGATACACCACATGGGACACTTCAACAGCTTGTACTCACAATTGGCCCGGATCAGAATAAACTGCTCTACACACTCACCTTTGCCTTGCCAGAAAAATCTCCGCTGTTAATGTGGAAATTGGAGGTCGATAACCAGGGAGCGCAGGCGGTTCATATTCGACACATTGAAATGCTCTCCGCAGGCTTTTTCCCCGAGAAACGCCGACTCCCTCAAGCAGGGCCGGTGGTTCTCAAACTGAATATTCCGCCCATGGGACGCGGCACAATCCGCCCGAACCCTGCGCCAGGCGAACTTGCTTTTTTCGCCAATGGCTGGCAAAGCTGGTCGCACAGCGGAGCCTATGGATTGCATGACACTTATCGTAATACCCGATTGGGATTTTTTGCCGCCCAAATGTGGCACAACACCGGCACACCGCGTCCCGAAAAACCGGGCCATTTTGCCAGCGATATGTTTGGCGTACTCGGCGACCGCCAGCACCGCACGGGAATTTTGGCTGGATTTCTTTCACAAAAAGAACATTTCGGCTCATTGCTGGCGCGTATCGATGACCCGCTCTATCCTGCCCTACGCCTGTGGGCCAACGGCGACGATGCGCGCCTCGACCCCGGCGCAAGCATCACAACCGATTGGGCTGCCATTCAGTTTGTAGATGTGGATGCGCCGGACCCGCTGGCGGCTTATTTGGATGCGGTAGGGCGCGAAAATGCCCTCACCCCTCACTCCCCTCTCCCGGTGGGAGAGGGGCTGGGGGTGAGGGCTGGCTGGTGCAGTTGGTATCATTTCTTCCAAAATATCGATGCCAAAAAAATACGCGCCAATCTGCACGCCGCTCAGGAAACCCAAAATGAAATTCCCCTCGATCTGTTTCAAATTGACGATGGATTTGAGGCCAAGCCTGGCGATTGGTTTGAGAACGCTCCGGGTTTCCCGAAAGGCGTGACTCCGCTGGCAGCTGAAATTCGCCAGACCGGTTTTACCCCAGGCTTGTGGTTGGCGCCATTTATTGTGCATTCACGCGCTAGGCTCCGCCGCCGTCACCGCAATTGGCTGCTGCGTAACCGTTGGGGGCTGCCTGTCAATGCCGGTTTCGTGTGGAATAATCTCAACAAAGCTCTCGATCTGACCCACCCCGAAGCACTGAACTATGCCTGCGACGTTGTCCGCACCGCGGTGCACGAATGGGGTTATCCCTACTTGAAACTCGACTTTCTCTATGCCGCGGCGCTCAACGGACGTTTCCGCGACCGCACCCAAACCCGCGCCCAGGTGCTGCGCAAGGGCCTCGAAGCCCTGCGAGAAGCCGCCGGGCCGCAGGTTGAACTGCTCGGCTGCGGTGTGCCGCTAGGCTCCTCGATCGGCATTTTCGATGCTATGCGCATCGGTGCTGATGTGGCGCCCACCTGGTTGCCAAATTTTTCCGGACATGAAGCCTCCTTCCGCAACGAAGCCAGCATGCCCTCAGCGCGCAATGCGTTACAAAACACGCTCACGCGTGCATCCATGCACGGCCGCTGGTGGATCAATGACCCCGATTGCCTGCTCCTTCGCTCAGATTCGGCTCTAAAGCTGCCCGAAGTACAATCGCTGGCGACGGCGATTGCACTCAGTGGTGGGGCACTACTGCTCTCCGATGATTTGCCGAATGTGCCCACCGACCGCCTGCGCATCGCGCAACAATTACTGCCGCTTATCGGACAAACGCCCCGTGTGCTCGATTGGTTGGACGAACCCATGCCGCGTCTGCTGCGCCTGGATTTGGAGAACGAAACTGGCCCCTGGTATTTATTAGCAATCTTTAATTGGGATGATCAAGAACGCGACGAAAATATTCCGCTGGAACGCTTCGGGTTGGATGGCGAATATTTTGTTCGCTCATTTTGGGATGGAATCGTGGACGAAGCCCGCGGTGGACTGCTGCCTTTGAAGCATATTCCACCCCATGGGGTGAAATTGTTAGCCCTCACCCCCGGGACGGTCGGAGAACGGGCCGTTGAGAGAGGGAGAGCATTGTACCTCGGCAGTGATTTGCATATCTCGCAGGGGCTGGAAGTAAAAGGCTTCACCGCTGATGAAAACTCTCTGAAACTGGAACTCCATCGCCCGGGGCATGCCCAGGGGCAGGTTGACCTCCATTTACCAACGACCCCGCGCGAGGGTATGTTGAATAACCTGCCGATGAAGTGGCAATCTCTTCCAGGACACGTGTATCGACTGGATGTGGATTTCCATGCCCAGGCAAAAATCGAAATCCACTGGTAACAAAAACTTCAGGAGACGACTATGAAACGCATCTTATCTACCCTGGTTGTTTTAATACTTGTTGGTTTGGCTTGTAATATCAACGTGCAGCTCACCGATGTGCCGCCTGAGGAAGAACATCCCGCGGAACCGCTGACTGTGGCCCCGCCGACGGAATACCCCA
>CALCSH010000363.1 GCA_937893815.1 uncultured Anaerolineae bacterium
ACCACGCCCGCAGGGTCAACCAATTGTCGCACAGAACCCAACGCATCCCCCAGGAAGTACTCCGGTGAGTTCGTATCGGGGGTTAAGTTGTGCTGTGAGATGCGCCCCACACCATACAGGTACGCATTTGTCCCATCAGAGAGTACCTGCGTAAGCCCCATATTCAGGTCAAGGGTGTAGCTAGTGGGCATACCATTGGCAGTTTGCTGCAAACGATCACCTAAGCCATTATAACTGAAGCTGGACGTTGCATCCGGGCCAACAACGGAGATCAGGCGGTTGGCAGCATCATAGGCATACGCATTTGCCCCATCATTGAGCAGGTTGCCGTTGGCATCCCAGGTGTAAGCTACACCGTCCACGCTGGTCAGGCGGTTGGCAATATCGTAGGTATAGGTGTTCGTACCGGCCAATGTGTCTTGCGTCAGACGGTTGCCTACAGCATCGTAGGCGTAGTGGAAGTAGTCGTCATTGCTATAATCCGCGGCGGTGAGGCAATTCAAGCGACTGATAATGTCTTACCTACCAATGTTCCTGATATGATCCCATAAACACTTCCTCCTAACCCATGCACCAATATCGCTACAAGGCTTCCGCTATTACCTAAATAAATTTGGTGAATAAATAGATCAAAAACAATATTCACAACAACTATTCCGATTCCTCCTCCAATGGCAAAACCTTTAACCCAACCAGAAGTATTATGAAAGATATTTATGGGTTCGCTAGATGAATGCTGTGTCGTTAAAACCATATTTACTGTGAAGCTACCGATTATCCCAGTCAGAGTACTACCCAGAACATATCCTGCAATCCAGAGAATATCACTATTCACAAACCAATTGAGATACGTATTATCATAGTAGATAATGAAACCATTACTCATGAAGCCAATAGTCCACCCCGCGACTAATGAAACTGGAACTTTCCAAAAGTGCTGAAATACCATACGGAACTTCTGTAGAATTATCCACATAGTGATTCCAATAATGCTACCGCCACAAATGCCACTAATAAAAACTCCAGCAATTCCAGGAAAGGCTCGTATAATCATCCAACTAGAAGCACAACCGATTACTAAACCAAACTTAATTATAAGAACAAGAATTCCACTATTATCTTCCATAGAAATCACCAATACTAGATATCTCCAGAAACTCATTTTACGCAGTAAATCTAAAATTGCCCTGTGAAACAAAAAAGAAATTGAACTGCCCTTGTTCAAACAAATAAGGGGACGTTCACCCAAAGAATGTACAGGGAGACTTTTGTGCTACTGCCATTTTACATCAATAAACTTAATACTGATTTTATTAGATATACACTTGCTTCAACTATCATGCCGAAGCTTAAAAGCAAAATAAAAATACTTGCTATCTTCCATATCTTTCCGGGATGCGGAAAACTACCTCGCCTAATCTTCCGTAAAGCATTTTTGCCAACTTTATAAAACACTAATCCCGCAACTAATTGAAGAATTGCGCCTGCTAGTAATAAGTAATTATTCATGGTACATACTCTAATGCTCCTCCAAGATTGCTAACTAACCGCAATATAACAACCCACGGTTCTTTTTTGCCAGTCAAACTCTCCACTGAATCTTCAAATGCGGTTTCTGCAATAAAACTTGTCGCGGAAACAAGTTTTTCCAAATCAGTAACACTTGGATCTTCGTTGTTTAGAATATCATTAAGCACTGGTGCTGTAGCTTTCCATAGATCAATAATATCTTTAATATCTTTAGTTGTAGTTACTCCTTCACCGACCAAACCTGCTCCTAAAAGAATTGGATTCTCGGTAGCTACGCCGGAAACAATGAGTCCATGTGATGTAAGTTCGGCTACGTCCCATCCAAAGCTATCCCAATCCACTTTATCGTGAATTAACTGCAAAGATGAAACTTTCGTAGTCGCCCACATATTTCCTAAATATCCAGTTCTTAGATTCTGTAATTGGAGGAGATCAGCATCTGGAATATACCATTGAACATTCCTTCCAACATTTTCATTATTGATCAACAATAAACCATGCGAATCAAATAGGAAAAGCCTTCCAGTATTTTCACTCATAATTGTATGAGGTATACCATCAATCAGGAGTCTAAGTTCTGGAGTATGCGCCTTGCTCACTTGTACGGGAAACCTATTCTCTTTGCAAGTATAAGACAAATCGTAAATGGTTAGTATATTGTTATTGTTCGCCTTATGCAAAATCCATAGGAAACCCCATTGTCCTTCTAATGGGCCATGGTTGAATTTGGATAAGACTTCATCATAAGTTGAAACCCCAAATATTCTTTTTATCTGCCGTTGTGTGTATAACCCACTTGGGTCAGTATAAACTATTGGATTTCCCATTGTATATAGATATTTGTTCATCGATAATGGGGATTGGATATTTCCTCCCCATTTATCTCTACTAAAAAATCGCCCTACGCTACTATCCAGATACCTTGCTCGCAAATACGTTAGCCCCGTAGCATCATGCGCTTCTCCGGTGAACTGGTAAACGCTAGAGCCAACACCAACACTATTAAGTGTATCACCATAGGGGGCATAACTCTGTGAGAGCGTCACCACACCCGCAGGATCAACCAACTGTCGCACAGAACCGAGCGCATCGCCGATGAAATACTCAGGTGTCCCGGTGTCAGGGGTCAGGTTGTGTTGTGAGATGCGGCTATTGCCATAGAGATAGGCATTTGTGCCATCGCTCAACACCTGCGTAAGTCCCATATTCAGGTCAAGGGTGTAGTTTGTGGGCGTACCATTAGCAGTCTGCTGCAAACGATCACCTAAGCCATTATAACTGAAGCTGGACGTTGCATCCGGGCCAACAACGGAGATCAGGCGGTTGGCAGCATCATAGGCATACGCATTTGTCCCATCATTGAGCAGGTTGCCATTCGCATCCCAGGTATAAGCAACACCATTGACACTCATCAAACGATTGGCTACATCATAAATATATGTGTTTGTACCCGTCAGGGTATCTTGTGTCAGGCGGTTGCCCACAGCATCATACGCGTAGTGGAAGAATTCACCGCTGTCATAATCCGCAGCGGTCAAACGACCTAATGCGTCATAGGTATAGGCAATCGTGATTGTGGATTGCTGGTTGGCAAGTGCAGAATGTGAAGTGCCAAGCGGCAGGTTCCAGGTGTCAGGTTCGGTAAATGCAATATCGGGCATTTGCTTCGCAAGAACGCCTGTACCTTGCATTGCGCCACTGCCTGCTGTGGTTGGTGTTGCTGTCGGTGCAGGCAACTCCGTCGGTGTTTCGGTGGGCAGGCTGGTCGGTATTGGTGTTGGGGTCTCACTGGGTAAGACCGTTGTCGGTGTCTCAGTGGGGACAATCGAAGATTGTGGGGTCGGTGTTTCAGCAACCACAGTCGCCGTGTTGGTATTCAGCACAGTTGCTGTTGAAGTCGCCGTCAACATATCCGTTGGCACAGGAGTCTGCGATGGTGTAGCAGGAAGTGTTGCCGTCGCTGTACCTGTGCTAAGTGCAGTCGGAGTAGATGTTTGTGTAGCTGTCACACTCCCGGTTGGTGTCACTGTCATCGTGCTGGTCGGTGTAGCCGTTGGTGTTTCTGTGACAGTCGCGGTTGCCGTCTCTGTAGGCTCCGCTATAGCTGCAATCTGAAGCGCATCAATCTCCCAGATGTCCGCGGTATACGCACTACCTTGCACGGCACGGAAACGAATCCGTACCGCTTGCCCGGCGTAGGCATCCAGCGAGATTTCACGTTGCGTCCATTCGGTCGTGTTACCCGTTGCATTGAAAGAAGCCAACGTATTCCATGTCAAAGCGCCTTGTCCTGAGCCAGTCGAAGGGTCATCCGTCGAAACATTCACATATATTGTGGTATTGGATGCCAGCGTGAAACGGTCATAGTAACTGAGTTTCAAACCCGTCGTATCCGCAGGCAAATCCACCAAACCACCCAAAATCAGAGCGAAATCGGTATTACGTTGATAGGAACCACCGGGATTGAGCGACCAGGCATAGGCATCATTGAAACCACCGGTATCGACAGCATCCCACTGACCACCGGGTTCCCAATTGCCATGTGATAGTGAAACTACCGCATCATCAAAGGGGAAGGCCAGATTCTGTACCTGACGATCACCTACATACAGGTTGTCAATCTGCCAGATGTCACGGGTATAAGCACTGCCTTGCACAGCACGGAAACGCAAACGCATCGTCTGACCCTGATAGCCATCCAGCGATACTCGCCGAGAAGCCCAGTCGGAGCGATTTTGGGATGCGTTGAACTGTGCCAGCGTTGCCCACGTCTGACCATCATCGGTCGTGGCTTCAACACGCACCGTGGTGTTGGATGCCAGATTGAGGGTGTCATCATAGGTCAATTCAGGACGCACTGCGTCTACAGGTATGGCGATACTGCCCACGAGTTCAACGCTGAAATCGGTATTGCGTTGATAGCTATTTTCCGGGTTCAAGTCAAGGGCCGATGCGTTAACAGTCCACTGTCCATCGAATATCCAGTTACCGCTACCGACTTCCAGATCATCACTGAACGGATAGTTCAACGTTGATGGTATCAAATGATCGCCAACACGCAGATCATCAATGCGCCAAGTGTCGCTTGTATAAGCGCTACCCTGTACCGCTCGTAGGCGCAAGCGGATGGTCTGATCCTGATAGCCGTCCAATGCGATACGTCGCAGCGTCCAATCGCCGCGGTTATACGCTGACGAGTACGTCTGAAGTGTATTCCAGGTCAAACCGTCATCAATAGTAACTTCCACCTTGAGGCTGGTATTCGAAGCAATATTCAGGTGATCGTAGTAAGTCAGTTCAGGACGAACCGCATCCGCAGGGATAGTAATACTCCCGGCCAATTCCACAGCAAAGTCGGTATTGCGTTGGTAGCCGTTATCCGGGTTCACGTTGAGCGCATTCGCACCGCTGTAACTCCCGGCACTATCTGCAACCCACTGACCGCCAAATTCCCAATTGCCAGCGCCATTTTCCAATCCATCACTGAAGGGATAGCCTAAAGCCGTTGCTTCCTGCCGTTCACCAATGCGTAGATCATCGAGATACCAATGATCGCGGGTATAGGCCGAACCCTGTACTGCCCGGAAACGCACGCGAATGCTCTCGCCTTTGTAGGCATCCAGAGACACACGGCGTAGTATCCAATCAGTTCGATTGTAGGAAGCGTTGAACTGCGTCAAAGCATCCCATGTCTGACCATCATCTGTGGTCACTTCAACGGTCAGGGTAGTATTCGATGCTGCGGTGAAGTAATCGTAGTAAGTGAGTTCAGGGCGCTCCGCTTCCGCAGGAATCTCGACGGTAGTCGTCAATTCCACACTGAAATCGGTGTTGCGCTGATAGCCATCATCAGGATTAACATCCAGAGCCACACTGCCACCGTGGACTTCATCGCCAACCGCAGCCCATTGGCCGCCAAACAGCCAGTTCTCAGTGCCATTCTCCAGATCATCCGTGAAGGGGAAGTTGCCCACCGGTGGCGCTTCGTGTTCGCCAATGCTGAGATCATCCACATACCAGTGATCGGCAGTGTAAGCGGAACCCTGAACAGCCCGCAGGCGCAAACGCACTGTCTGCCCCTGGTAGCCGTCCAGTGAGAGAGTTCGCAGCACCCAATCGGGGCGGTTTTCCGCCGATGTGAAGGTCTGCAACGGTGTCCAAGAAAGACCATCATCGTTGGTGATCTCGATAGAAATGCTTGTATTGGAAGCCAATTCAAAGTGATCGTAATAGCGTAGCTCAGGTTGGCTGGCATCCAGCGGGATCGTCACGCTGCCGGAAAGCTCTATTGCAAAATCGGTATTGCGTTGATAGCTGTCACCCGGATTCATATCCAGAGCGCTGGTTCCATCATATACATCGGTCGTGACGATGGCCCACTGCCCACCCGGTTCCCAATTGCCCAGACCATTCTCGAAACCATCGCTAAATGGATAGAGCAATTCGGTGGGGGCCTGGCGATCTCCAATCTGAATATCGTCAATGCGCCAAATATCGCTGGTGTAGGCGCTGCCTTGTACGGCACGGAAGCGTAAGCGGATGGTTTCACCGATATAGGTATCCAGTGCAACACGCCGCAGCATCCAGTCCTGATCTGCACCGGCAGGGCGATTGAAGGACGAATCAAATTCTGCCACCGGTTCCCATGTCAGGCCGTCATCGCGGGTCACTTCAACCGTCAAACTTGTATTAGAAGCAGCATTTAGCTGATCGTTATAGGTCAGTTCAGGACGCACCGCTTCTGCCGGAATGGTGATTTCACCAACCAATTCGACTGCAAAATCGGTATTGCGCTGATAGGTTTCACCCGGATTGAGTGACAGGACGAATTCGCCGCTCTCCGGGATGGTTTCCACAATTGTCCACTGTCCATCCGGCTGCCAATTCAGGTTCTCCTGACTATCAATGACATCCACAAAGGGATATTCCAGCGCTGGCGCGGCTTCGCGCTCACCGATGCGCA
>CALCSH010000364.1 GCA_937893815.1 uncultured Anaerolineae bacterium
CGACGCCGGCTTATTGCTGGGAATCTGTACCACATCCAATGAACGTGCCGCACAGGCTGTCGTCAACGGGATGCTGAGCGAGATCAAATTCAAGTTTGTTTTGGCTGGCGATATTGTCGAGAAAAAGAAGCCTGATCCCGAGATTTACAACCTTGCCCTATCCAAAAGTGGATTTGAACCTGAAGAATGTATCGTCATCGAAGATTCCCGAAATGGGGTCTTGGCAGCCCACGCAGCTGGGTTAAACATTGTCGCGACCACCAACATCTACACAGCGAGTGAAAATCTTTCAGATGCCAATATTATAACCACTTGTCTGGGTGATGCAGATGGTGAAAAGGGAAAGTTAAATCAAGGCGGCGAAGGAATCGCATATGATGGTGTCTTGCGTCTTGAGCAGCTGATGGAGTATTTCTCAAAGTAGCGATTGTCATGCTCAACTGGTTGGGAGTGCCTACTTTGGTGAGTATTTGTCATCGCGAACAAGCGGAGTGAGTGTGGCAATCCTCTTGTTCATCGGTGAGATTGCTCACCTGCACTGCAAAGCACGCAGTGCGGCGCATGTGTCGTTGGGTGAGACTCTCCTCGCACGTGTGCCTGCGGCTCAGTACAGGCAATGACGGATAAGGCGTTACTCACGATTTTAGATACTCCCAGCTGAATTATATTCAACGAAATAAATAACTCTATGTTATACTTTTCATTGGCAATTTCCTAGCTGGGAGATTGTTACCACCAATATTCCATTCGACAATAACTAACATCACCATATCTTGATTTAGTCGCCAGACCATACTCTCTGGTAGACCAGATATTTATGTAATTTCCCTACCAAAAGCAGTATTTTTCAGTGTACATAGTTCTGAAATTTCTGAAGAAATCTAACGTGCCAGAAAAATTTCTGTTTCAAGAGGCGCGAAAAAAGGAGGTGGTTTGCGAAGAAACTATAGTGTATTGAGCGTTTAGTTAGTATTATATTCAACCAAAAGGAGTAAAAGAGTATGTTTAAGAAATCTGGATTATGGATTATCACTTTGATGATACTTGCATCAATGATATTGTCCGCCTGTGGCGGCGGTGCTACCCCCGCCGAAGAACCGGCAGCACCGGCAGAAGAACCCGCTGCACCTGCCGAAGAACCTGCTATGCCAGTTGAGGACGGTAGCTGCCCTGCAGCTACAATTGCTGATCGAGCCGGTGTTGCACCTGGTGAATACGCTCGTTTCTATGAATTGGCTGATTACGAAGCTGCGGCTGGTTGCACCATGGAATTCTCTGAAAACCCGGACATAGCTGAACTTAATGCCCAAATCACCAACAACCCTGATTTGCCAGCAGTAGAAGAGCGCCTCCCAGCCGAGCCATTTGTCGTTGTGCCTTACGAAGCGATCGGCCAGTACGGCGGTACATTCCATGCGCTTTCAAACGCGACTGAGTCTGGCACCTCTGACTTTTTGGCCGTTCGCCACGTCAATCTTGTTCGCTTCAGTGATGACTTTGTTACATTCGAACCTAATGTAGCCAAGAGCTGGGCGTGGAACGACGACTATACAGAAATTACTTTCTCCCTCCGTGCGGGTCACAAGTGGTCTGATGGTGCGCCATTTACCACGGCAGATGTTGAGTTCTGGTTGAATGATCTTGTGTTGAACCCCGAAGTTTTTGGCAACACACCTGGCTGGGTTACCTTTGGCAACTCACTTATGGGAGTTGAAGTCATTGATGAAACAACCTTCAAATTCACCTTTACTGAGCCAACCCCGGGTATCCTGAGCTTCTTTGCAACCACCTATATCCAACCCTTCCAACCCAAACATTTCTTTGACAAGAAAGTTGCAGACGGTATGGATTTTGTTGAAGCGGTTACACTCTACTATGGTCTCAGTGACTGGACAGATGTCCCCTCGCCACTACTGGGCGGTAGTGCGGATGATGTAAAACCCACGCTTGAGTCTCATATTCTCGTAGATGAGACCACCGAAGGGCGTCGTCTGGTTGCCAACCCCTATTATTTCGTGGTTGACACTGCAGGCAATCAATTACCCTATATTAACGAGCAAAGCGAGTTGTACGTCCCCGAATCAGAGGTTCGCAACCTGAAAATCACCAATGGTGAAGTGGACTATAAAGTTCAGGGGATCGGTATCGAAGATTTCACGCTCTATAAAGAACATGAAGCTGACGGTGGCTACACCGTTGACCTGGGCGCCGGTGTTGGCCTTACCATTTTCTATGGCTTTAACTTGACCCACGAAGATGAAGGATTACGCGAAATCTTCAACGACCTGCGCTTCCGACAGGCCATGTCTTTAGCCATTAACCGGGCAGAGATCGTCGAGTTGGTTTACCTTGGTCAGGCTGAACCGGTCCAAGCCACCCCGGCAGACCCCAATACCGTCAACTTCGTCACTGAAGAGCACAAGAATGCCTTCATCGAATATGATGTCGCTGGTGCAAACGCTCTCCTTGACGAGATGGGCCTGGTTGATGTTGACGGCGATGGCTTCCGCGATCGTTTGGATGGCTCAAATCTCACCCTTGATCTTCAATTCTCTAACCAGGGTGGCCCTGCTATTACGCACGAGTTGGTAAATAGTTATTGGGCTGCAGTTGGCATTGCCAGCAATGTCAAAGAAGTCTCCTCTGACGAGTATCGCGAACGAGCAACGACAAACAAGGCAGATGTCCTGACCTGGTTATTTGACGGTACATCGGGTGTAGCCATCATCGCAAACGATGAGATGCTGGTGCCGCCCTTTGGTGAGCCCTTCAATCCTGGTGTGGCTTACCTGTGGGCAGAATGGGTGGATACGGACGGAGCTTCAGGTATTGAGCCGCCCGCCGATGCCCTCGAACTCTATGATCTTTCCGCGCAATTCCAACAGTACCCACTCGGTTCAACGGAAAGCGATGCCGTAGGCGCGCAGATCGTTGATATTCATGTCGACAATTTATGGAAGATCGGTATCGCCGGCAGCGTTAAGACTCCGATCATCCACACTAACCGCATGGGGAACTTCGGACCTTACACCGTAGTCAGCTACGATTACTATCGTAACTACCCTCTGATCCCGGCCCAGTGGTACTTCACTGAGTAATCAGGATCACACGAAAACCCCACCTCGCCGCTAACGCGACACCCCTCTCCTTTACAAAACATCCCCGTATGGGGACGAGGAGAGGGGTTGAGGTGGGATTTATTTAATAATTGAAAATAAGGCATCCATAGCATTTGTCGAACCTTAGCAAAGAAGTGAGCAACAAGTGAGCGGTATGGCATTCATACTTCTATGCCATACTTCTTAATC
>CALCSH010000365.1 GCA_937893815.1 uncultured Anaerolineae bacterium
GCTTAGGGGTGCAGCCCGGTGATCATGTGATGGTAGTGTTGCCCAATATGCCCCAGATGATGATTGCCTACTACGCCACTTTAAAAGCCGGAGGCGTTGTGGTGCTGTCGAACCCCGAGGCGGATGCCGCCCAGATATTTAAACAAATTCAACAGACCAATGCCAAAGTGCTGGTAACACTCAACGAGTTTAGCGAATTGGCGCTGAAAATTCAAAAACAGACTCCGCTTAAAGTGGTTCTGGCCGATATTCGTACCGTGCTTACCACGCGGATATATAAGCAGTTAATGGCACGCTGGCAAGCAGCCGGTTTTCAATTGCACGAAGAAGCTCCCCCAGGGTTGGACTTCTATAAAATGGATCGCCTGATGATGGACGCTCCCTGGGATGCGCCCGATTATCAGGCCAGTTTTACCGATGTAGCGGCGATTCTCTACACCAGCGGCACCACCGATGCGCCGAAAGGGGTTTGTCTGACCCATGCCAATCTCGTGGCGAACGCACTGCAAACCCGGCACTGGATTCCAGATGTGCAGTATGGTGAGGAAACATTTTTGGCGGTCATCCCCCTGACGCATAGCTACGGCATGACCACGGCCATGAACATCCCGATATGTATTGGGGCGACAATTGTGCTATTGCCCGTTTTCGAACTTGAACAGGTTTTGCAGCATATTCAAGAATACAAACCGACGATTTTCCCTGGCGTACCCTCGATTTATGCCTTGATCAATCAGGCGCCTGGGGTGCGGAATTACGGATTATCGTCGATAAAGGCCTGTATTAGCGGAGCCGCTCCGCTGCCGGTGGAGGTCAAAGAAGCCTTCGAGAAGCTGACTCACAGCCGCCTGGTGGAAGGCTACGGCCTGACAGAAGCCGCGCCGGTAACACATGCCAACCCGCTCAACGGTATGGATCGCGCCGGTTCGATAGGCATCCCCATCCCGAACACGGACGCAAAAATCGTCGATTTAGTGACTGGTAAAGATTTGTCGTCAGGCCAGATTGGCGAATTATTGGTCAAAGGGCCTCAGGTAATGCCAGGTTACTGGAAACCGGATGTTGTAGCGGATCCGGAGACAATTCTAGAAGATGGCTGGCTGCAAACCGGGGATGTGGCGGTGATGGATGCGGATGGCTTTTTTACCATTATTAGCCGCAAACGTGATACCATCATGGCTGGCGATTTCAGCGTTTACCCGCGCGATGTGGAAGAAGTGCTTTACGAAAATAGCAAAGTTTTGGAAGTCGCTGTAGTTGGCATTCCTGCGGGTTCCAGCGGACAAAAGATCAAAGCCTTTGTGGTGCCGCGTCCAGGGACAAATCTTTCCAAAGACGAATTGCTGGATTTATGCCGCAAGCGTCTGGATGCGTACGCTGTTCCCTGGGAGATTGAATTCCGCGAAGATTTGCCGAAATCGTTTGTCGGCAAAGTGCTGCGCCGAATGTTGGTGGAAGAATGAAAAAGCCACAGGGAAATCTGTGACAATAGTCGATGACACTTGGCTGAAAGAGATTTAGAAACTAAGATGTTCCCGCGAATCATGCAGATTCTAGCGATAACCACGCCGACAATTCTTCTCATTTTTGGCGCGGCGGTCTGGTTGCACCCGGAGTGGTTGATCACTCGATTACGCCACCGCTCGCCTGAAGTCCTTTATTCCGTTGACACCCGCCAACCGGTGGTAGCCCTGACCATCGACGATGGCCCCGATCGTGAAGATACCCAAAAAATTTTACGGGTTTTGGAAGAATACGATGCTCACGCTACGTTTTTCATCATTTCCGATCATATCCCCGGGAGTGAAGATCTTCTCCAGCAAATGGTTTTTGCTGGACACGAACTGGGCAATCATCTGACCGCAGATGAGCCGAGCATCCAACTGCCCATAGCAGAATTTGAAGACAAACTCCAACAGGCCGATAGCATTCTGTCGGGATACGATGATATGCGATGGTTGCGACCCGGTTCGGGCTGGTATAACGATGAAATGCTCGATGTGATCGCCGCCCATGATTACCAGTGTGTGCTGGGTTCGGTCTACCCCTACGACCCACAGATCAACAGTTTCTGGTTTTCGGCGTATTATGTCTTGTGGAAAATTAAACCAGGTTCAGTGATTATCTTGCATGACCATGGCACGCGCGGTCAGCGCACGGCCAAAGCCCTGGAGATCATTTTGCCTGCGCTTGCGGATCGCGGCTACCAGGTTGTGACAATTTCCGAATTGGTTGGTGAGAAATAGCCAGGCGACTCTATCTTGTGCGGCCAAATCAACACCGCCGTGTGTTAGAATCGGTTTGCTTGTCTATCTATGAATAAACACAACTCCCCTCCGGTAGGTTTTTATATTCCCACGGCTGTCATCCTCAGCATTGCCGGCTGGGGAGG
>CALCSH010000366.1 GCA_937893815.1 uncultured Anaerolineae bacterium
TGACGATTGCTCGATAGTCACTGTGGCGTAGAGCTTTGATATTTTTTTCAACGAGCATTTCGAATAGCCCTTCTTCGCCCGCGCGCCGCACATCATTGCCAGAATGATTTTCTCCTTTGTAGAAGATGCCAAAATCCAGACCAGCACGTTGGAAAACCTCCGCCGTCTTTTGGGTTACTTCGGTTAGAGTGGGGCTGTAAGAGGCATAATCACCGACAAACCACAAATATTCGACCGCTTCTTTTCCGGCATTTTTTATAGCCGGTTCAATATCTTTGGCCCATTTGGCGCGCATACGCTCCGATTGCCCAAAAGAATTGCCATAGCGTCCCAGATTGGTTAGTGCGTCTTGCAGTTCTGCGTCGATCTTGCCTTCGATAACTAAATAGCGCCGTAGGTCGACAATCGCATCCACGTGTTCGATCAACACGGGGCACTCGCGGATGCACGCGCCGCAAGTTGTGCAGGCCCACAGCGCTTCTTCTTTGATCCATTCACCTACAATCATTGCCGAGTCCCCATGGCCGCCGATCAGTTTCCTTCCATCGGAACGCAACGCCGCACGCAGATTCAGAATCAGCTCTTTGGGGTTGAGTGGAGTTCCTGCTGCAAACGCAGGACAAACCTCCTGGCAGCGCCCGCATTCAGTACACGCATCCCCATCCAGCAATTGTTTCCATGTCAAATCGCTGAGTTTGCTTGGATAGATGAGTTCACCTTGCGCGTTCTCTCTAGCAGGCACGAGTGCGCCCATCGGTCGATCGATGCGGGCAAAGAATGTGTTCAGCGGGCCGGTCAGCGTGTGTAACAGCGTGCCCACCGGCAGCGTGATTATGGTCAGCGCCACGGTAAGCAGGTGGAAGCCCCAGATAGCTAGGTGCCAACTGATCAGTGCCTGATCAGTTGCTCCGGAAGCCAGCCAGATACGTGCGATCAGCCATCCGACCGGGGAAGCCCAGGCCCACTCCGGTTGCTCAAAGGCCAAACGCAGTGATTCGGTGAGAATCCCGCCCAGCACGATGAGCGTAATGAGTACTAACGAATAGGTAAAACCGGGTTCCAGCGTCAGACGTTTGGGCTTTTGAAGATAGCGTCGGTAAATTGCCATCCCCGCCCCCACAAAGAAAATGGCCGTGAAGATGTCGAGCGTGAATTTGTATATCAGCAGCGTGTTACCAAATAAGAACTCGAAAAAATGATCATGGATCGTAGCCAGCGCCGTACCCAAAAAGAAGATGAAAAAACTCCAGGAAATCGCCGCATGCATCACACCCGGATAGCGCTGACGCAGCACTTTGGTTTGAACAATGGCGTATCGAATCAGGTTTCCCAGGCGGATGTGCAGCTTATCCCAGCGCTTTTCCGGTTGACCGACTTTCCACCACAAGCTGGCCTGATAATAAAACCGCAACAGCAGAATGAAGGCCGCCAGAAACATGATCGAATAGACATAAATCTCTGGTGAGCCCCACTCATGGGGAATGCCCCAATAATTTACTCGTTCAGGCATCTTGTTCTCCTAAATCCATAAGGCCTGAGGCTCAATCAAGCCGCTGCTTCCAGCTTCTCGATGAGCGGGTCAATCAAGTCGAAGAGATCAATCTCAGCGCCATAGGTTGCGACATTAAAAATAGGCGCGTTAGGGTCCATATTGATGGCAACAACCATCTCGGCGTCTGCCATGCCTTCCACATGTTCAGGCGCACCGCTGATGCCCAGCGCCAGGTATAATTTGGGTTTCACGCTCTTACCCGATTTTCCAACCAGGCGCGTCGCTGGTAGCCAACCCTGATCGACCACCGGGCGGGAAGCGCAAACCGCGCCGCCCAGCAGTTCGGCTAATTCCTGCGCCAGTTCGATATTATCTGCGGTCTGGATGCCGCGTCCAATGGCGATGAGTACTTTTTCACTGCTGATATCGACATCGCCTGCCTCGGGCTCGATATATTGCTTGAGCGAGATGCGCAAGCTGTCGATGCTAACTTCAAAGGGGGTTGCCGTTGGTGGTGTTTCGCTTTGCCCCTGAGCGGGTTTGTAACCACCGGGGATCATGGTAATCAAGGTGGTGTCGTCATCTGCAAGGACGGTTTCAACCATAATCTTGCCACCACAAATCTTACTGATAATATTGCCCTCGCCAATCTGTATGCAGGAACCTACCAGAGGTAGCCCCAGCCGGGCTGATAATACTCCGGCGATATCAGCACCAATGGAAGTACTGCCAAAGAAAACGGCCCTCGGCCCCTCGGCCTGGATCAGTCCCGAGAGCGTGTTCGCATAGCCTTCGGGATTGAAATCCGCCAGCGCCGGGTGATCTCCATATAACACCCGGTCGGCAGCGACATGGCTGACGATATCCTGCGCGTTATGGCCCAGCAACACGCCAATGACCTCGCCACCAGTAGTCTGGGCAAGATCGCGGGCGGCGGCTAGCATAATATACGAAATATCGGCGATTTGGCCACGCAAATGCTCGAATACGACAAAAATATCTCCACTCATCTGCATTTTCCTCCTACACCAGCCCCGCTTCTTTGAAGATTTCCACCAGCCTGGTGGCGACTTCATCTTCATCGCCCGCCAACATTTCAGCGCGCTCTGAAACCTCAGGTGCGTACATGCGATTCGCCGTAACGCCTCCGGAAGTGTTAAGTTCTGCCACGTCATATTCGTCAATCGTGGCGGTTTTCATCATCTGTCGTACCTTACTGATGGCCACGTAGCGCGGTGGCTCTTCGCCCGCTTGTATGCCCAGAACGGCTGGCAGTGCAACTTCCATTTCGGCGATCAGGCCTCCGGGATATTCCTTTTGCGCGCTGAGTTTATCCCCCGCCATCGAAACACCCGAAATATAGCCGATATATGGCATCCCCAGATATTCGGCAATCAGTGGCCCAACTGCGCCATCCAGATCGTCGTTGGCCTGTACGCCAGTTAGAATCAGGTCTGGTTGATAGGTTTGCACTGTGGTGGCGAAAGCACGCGCCAGGGCGTGGTTGTTGACACCTGCTTCAAAGTCGCCTTTGAGCATCATCACACGATCCGCACCTTTGGCGGCGATGGTATATAGCATTTCGTCAACTCCCTCTGCTTGCGGCGCGATAACCGTTACTTCTCCACCGGTTCGCTCTTTCAGAATTAAGGCCTGTTCAACGGCGTGATTGTCGAATTCGTTGATGATCAGGCGCAGCCATTCCATATCTAGCGCAATCCCGTTATCCGCGATCTCAAGCTCTTCAACCAGATCGGGGACGAGTTTTGCGAATACTACGATATTGGTCATGCTTTACCTCCCGAAAAAATAACTTTCAGTGCTTTCACCTATGAAAGTGAAAGACTGTCAAATAGGGTGGGATGGAGGTAACGTTGCTCGGGTGACCCTATTTTTAAAATATTAACGATGAACTATAAAAGTTCTAAAAATACTAGATTGCTTCGGCAAGGAGTTCGATAATATCCTTGACGATGAGTTTTTCAGCTCCGGCAACGGTTTTTACTGAGTCTTCAAAGCGTGGTGGCTCATAGGGGCAGGCAACTGCCAGGATACTGGCTTCAGTATCCACGGCCTCTTTAACGCGCCAATCCGAAAGGCGTACATGAGCTTTTTCCCATTGGAAGCCATCCAGCCACATCCCGCCGCCGCCGCCGCCGCAGCACAGGCTGGTTGTGCGGCTATGTGGCATTTCGACAAGTTCAACACCCGGTATGGCTTCTAAAAGCTCGCGCGGTGCATCGTAGATGCCATTAGCGCGTCCGAGGTAACAGGGATCGTGGTATGTGATGCGCATTTCGCCATTGCCTTTGAATAAGGCTTTGATGTCATCGATCCGCTCGACGAGAAATTCCGTATAGTGCCGTACCGGGTATTCGATGCCCAGCGTCGGATATTCGTTTTTGATGGCGTTATAGGCATGGGGGTCAGTGGTGATGATCTCGCCGAACTCATATTTTTCAAAGACTTTGGCATTTTTCTCTGCCAGCATCTCAAAAAGGCCGCGTTCGCCAGCCATACGCTGTGAGTCGCCGTCGCTGCTCTCTTCGGGGCCAAGAATAGCGAAATCTACGCCTAACGCAGTCAGCACTTTGAAGAAGGCACGTGTGGTCTGTTGTACGCGCGGGTGGTACGAGGCATAATCACCCACAAACCAGAGCACATCCACCGGGCGATTGAGTTTGCGCATGATGGGCACTTCGGTTTCTAGTCCTTTGGCCCAGTCGGCTCGTTTGCGTGGCGATTCTCCGAGGGGGTTGCCATAACGCTGAGAGAATTCCAATGCACTCTGAAGCTCTGTGGGAATATTCCCCGCCAGGAGAAGTTCCTCTTTGGCGCGGGTCATCAACCCCGGGGTTAGGGGAATATTCTTCGGGCACACCTCCACACAGGCGTAGCACGAAACACACATCCAGACGGAATCGGCCTTGATGACTTCGTCAAAAATACCGGCGCGCAACCAAGAGATCATTCTGCCGGGCGGAAAATCCATCACATGCCCAAATGGACATACACCGCTGCAATTTGCGCATTGCAAGCAGGTTTTGATATTTTCACCATCGATGACTTTAAAAAGACTTTGATAGAATTCTTGGGTAAATGAGGGAGAACGGGAAATTGAATTCGCTGCCATCAGGTACCTCCTACTTTTTGGCGGCAATGGAGGCTGAGACTGTTGTGAAAGCTTTTGAATAAGCCAAAGGAGAGCCTCTTTTTTGAATATCTCTTTGATCGGCTACCCCCATCGCTCCCGACCAGAATAGGTTGGCATGGCAAAGTTTTTACATGGTATTCGCGCTATATGTACTATATAAAAAGGAAATAGGGTCAGATAGTGATAATTATCACAAGGCGGCTCGATGTTTGTCACCGAATGCAATCCAGTAATCTTGATGGAGTAAGTTTGATTTATTGCATTGACATCTACTGGTAATTTTAGAGGGAACTTCATCGGGTCTTTAGGAACTGCCGTGAGAAATCCCCTAAATATGGACAACTACCACCGTAATTCCCAGAGACCCTTCATCCCCATAGAACTACCTGTATGTTTCGCGATACAATACTGGCAACGGAAATATTAAAGGAAGAGGAGCATATGAACGCAATAAAACAACTGCATGCTTTAGGGCAATCGATTTGGTACGACAATATTGAACGCGGCTTGTTGGCAAACGGCGAGTTGGCGGCGATGATTGAGCGGGGCGAAATCCGGGGGGTGACATCGAATCCGAGTATCTTTAGCAATGCCATTGTGAAGTCGAATCGCTATGACTATGATCTAATTACGCTGGCTGAAGATGACTATACCAGTGAGCAAATCTATGAAAGCCTCGCTATTGCGGATATTCAAAGCGCCTGTGATTTATTTTTCCCATTGTACGCGCAGACCACTGGCGGTGATGGCTATGTCAGCCTGGAAGTAAGTCCCTACCTGGCGCGAGATACTGAGAAAACCTGTCAGGATGCGGCGCGGCTTTGGAAGCGGGTAGCACGCCCGAACCTGATGATTAAAATCCCCGCTACGCTGGAAGGACTGCCCGCCATCACGCGCACAATTGCCGCGGGCATCAATGTCAATGTGACCTTGATCTTCTCCATTCAGCGCTACGAAGCCGTGATGGATGCCTATATGGCTGGTTTGGAACAGCGCATCGCCGCGGGGGAATCTGTGGATTCGATTGCTTCGGTGGCATCTTTCTTTGTCTCGCGGATTGATTCAAATGTAGATGCGCGCTTGCAAAAAATAGTGGATGCTGGTGGTGATGCAGGCATACGCGCGGCAGCCTTGCAGGGAAAAATTGCCATTGCCAATGCAAAATTGGCTTTTGTGCGGCATAAGGCAGCCTTTGCTGGTGGGCGTTGGCAAAAATTAGCCCAGGCGAATGCGAAAATTCAGCGGGCATTGTGGGCCTCTACCAGTACGAAAAACCCCGCTTACCGGGATACATTGTATGTGGACGAATTGATTGCTGCCCATACTGTGAATACAGTTCCACCGGACACACTGATGTCATTTGGCGAACACGGCACCGCCGCCCTGACATTGGAACGTGGGATTGATTTGGCTCAGGCCGAAATGGATGAATTGGCCGCATTGGATATTTCGATGGATGCTGTGACTCAAGAACTCGAAGTTGAAGGCGTGGAAAAATTTGCCGCCGCCTACACAACGTTATTGAAGTCCGTGGGGCAACGCATGAAGTCTGCGTAGTTGCACCAAATAAGCCCCAAAATTTATTCTTCAAAGGCAAACAGAACTTTTTGGGAAATGCAATCACCTTCCAGATCATCCTGGGTGCATAATTTGATCGTGGCTTCAAATTCGGTGCCGGGTTCTGGTTGATGAATGTTGGCGGCCACTTGGGCGGTGCTGTTGGGCGGCAGTGATGAATCGCCGGGCGGGCAGTTCCCGGTTTCAACAAAGGGGCGATCATTGCTGCCACCGTAGACATGCGAATCGTTAGTGATGTCGTTGATTACCAGCGAAAGCGACTCGAAGGTGTGCGCTGAAGTATTTTCAACCTGAAAGACGGCATAAACAGGCCAGTTTCCGCAGGGATGTGTGCCTGCAAACGAGGCTTCAAACGCAGGTCTACCTTCCGGTGGCGCGATATCCCCCTGGGGGGATGCTCCTTGGCGTGTATAACTGACTCCGGAGGCCGCAATCGGATATGGATTTGGCCCGATGAACATTTTCATAACATCATCTGTGATGCTATACGACAGGAATTGTTTCGGCGCCCAATCGTACTCAACTTCTTCATTGGCTTGTAAGACCCGATCAGTCAGCAAGTCAAGATGACCTTCGGTGAGATCGAAAGCCAGGATTGTATAGCTAATCTCCCGCAAGGCTCCTTGATAAGAAAAGCGTTGCACCAAAGTTGTTTCGCTAAATTCGAGCGTCATACCGGTGGCTTCATTTTTCCAGTTTCCCGCAAACGGCAATCCCGAATCTCCAAAAACAAAATCGACCAGTTCCGTGGCGCATTCGCCTTGGAGATCATCCTCTGTGCAGACCGTAATCGCAGCCGAAAACTCTGTCCCCGCTTCAGGTTCCTGGAGGTTGGCGGCGACAAAGCGAGTATTATATGGCGGCAGAATTATATCGCCTGGCGGGCATTCACCTTCTTTCATAAAAGGGCTGTTGTTATTGCCATTGTAGATTGATTTTTGATGGGTATTGTCGAAAATTTCGATATGTGCGGATTGCAAAATCCAGATCGAGGTGCTTTCAAGCTCGAAGGCGGCGTAATGCGGCCATTCGCCACACGGATACACAGCATGGAAGTTCAGGACGAAGCTGGGGGGTGATTCTGGAGTTTGTAGAGCGGTTTCACCCTCAAGGGTAGGCACCGCGCCCGCGGTGAGCGCCTCGCTTTGGATGCATAAAACCGAAATATTCATGTCGTACCAGGAGCCAAGATCAAGATAATGATCATCCAGCTCAGCGTGTGCCAGCCAGCCATCCGGCAGCGCGTGTTCGTGGAATTCAACAAAATAGCGCCGTTGCTGTGAATACCACTCTTCTCCATTCAGCGAAATCCAGGCCTGGGTGATGCCGCCCAGATTCTCGTTGAGCGTTTCCAGCGCATAACCCGCATCCACATATCCGGCCAGATCGCTCCAGTCGGCAGTGCGCCAGCTTGGGCCAAGCGCAGTGATGCAGGCCTGTTGAATGTCGTCCGTATCTGCATAGGTTGCGCGGGTCAGGGCAAATAAGGGAGCGGTTTCTTGGAGGCTTACCGGGACGGCTGGCGTGTAAGTGGGGTAGGGCGTGTAGGTGGGATAGGGAGTAGGCTCAATGGCGGTGGCAGGTTGGCAGGCGCAAAGCAGCGCGCCAAGCACTATTATGAATAAAATCTTTTTGTACGGCATCACAGAGAACCTCCTATTTTTGGTCAGTTTTTATTGAACCGCATCCATTCTATACACCAGATTCGGGTTGCGCGGTATACTGCTCGCATGGCTGAAGTTCAATTTCCCCAAATAGCATTTTTAAATGATGAACATATCGCCAGCGGCGCTGCCGAGCTTTTCCCGGCGGTGTGGCAGGCGTTGGAGGGGATTGCGTCACCGCGGGTCGCGGATCGCCACAAATTTCTGGATCAATTATTAGAGTTAGACGCACATCGGCATTCGCCATTGGTGGCCTATGTGCTGGCCACGCGCCTGATCGATCCGGATATTCGCTTTCGGATGCGCGTGATCGAAACCTTGGGCGATTTGCTTGCTCCGATGGCTGGAGAACGGCCACCTGAAAACGTGCGTGGGCATCTCAAGGGTCATTGTTCAGTGATGGGGCGCGGAACAGTGCTGGCGGTATTGGAAGCTTCTGAGGTTGATTTATCAATTGGCACTCAGATCGCAGCGCTTTTTACATTATGTTCGCATGTGGGGGCGGTGTTGGTTGAAATTATGATGGAGCGGCGAATTTCGGTCTCGTTACGCCGCCAGGCGATCAACTATATTGGCCGGGTTGGGTTTATTGATGCTATCCCGCAGTTAGAGCGATTGGCCGAACGTCTGGAGTCTCGCTCCAATGGGCAGCGGCGAATGCCGTTTGCGCCGCCATCGGAACCCGATGAAGCGTCCTTGCTTACCAGTGTGCAGACTGCGTTAGAGATGTTAAAAGAACCCTAATTTGAAAAGTCATTCGAACCGGGATGTTTGGCGCATTTTTTTCGCGCCAAACATCCCTTATTTTGCAATACCGCAAAAGTCACTATTAGCTTGACAAAAGGGGTTCTCAGGGCAT
>CALCSH010000367.1 GCA_937893815.1 uncultured Anaerolineae bacterium
TACATTTTTTCCCACCTTTTATAGTAATTATTGTCAAAAATTATATTACACTGGTAGTGACTTGCTTCACCAAAAAAGTAAAGTTGGTGAAAACCAGTCGACTAAATAAATCATTTAGTAGCGTTTTCTGACTGCAACAATTGCAAGATGACCAATAAAATTTTCATAATAATTTTATCAATCGTCTGAGTTGAACTAAACTTGTAATCATCATTTATGAAAATTCTGCATAATTTTAATTTGTGGCTTCTGATCGTGTTTTTCTAGATCTACTTAATAAATCTGTACAGTAATCCTGTCAAAAAATAATTTACAATCCAATTTCATTGTAGAAAAATTTGTAAAGCTAGTGAAAATTAGTAGGCCAAAACAATCATTTAGTAGTGTTTTCTGAGAGCAACAATTGTAAGGTGACCATAAAATCTTCAAAATAATTTAATTAATCGTCTGAGTAGAACTAAGCTCACAACCATCATTTATGAAAACACCGCATAGTGTGGAATGGAAAAATAAATCGAATTTATGGCAGGTTTGTCTGCTGTTGTTTTGCGTATTCGTGATGATGTTCTCAATGCCAGAAGTAGTTTTTGCAGACGGGATTGATACTGTTGAGCCACCAATCGCTGAAGAAATTGGTGATGAAATTGCTGAGAACATTGATGCAGAAAGCAATAATCTAGGGAATGAGTTTGACCCAGATGCAATCGAAGAAACTGAAGAGTCAACTATAAATACGGGGCAAGAAGAAACCCTGTTTGGGGAAATAGAAATATCGGAAGATAATACGGAAATCTCGGAGAATGCAAATCCACAGGTTACTGAAGATGTTGCAGAGACTGATAGTAATCATTATGTTACAGCGGTCGGGGAAATAGAAAGTCAAGAAGAAGAACCAACAGAAATAGAGAATAATATTCCGGATGATGACGTGGATTCGGAAAGCATTGCAGAGATTTCTGTTGTTAGTGATGAAGGCTTCGAGCCCGCAAACCTAGAAACAGATGACCTAAATGGTGAGCCTTCTTCTGAAGAAAACGCTAGCGCGTTACAAACGAGTGAAGAAGAGATTGAAAGAACTAACGAAACTATTGTTGAACCTTCAGATGTTCCTTCAGCCATATCCTCTGCCTCAGTAGTACCTGACCCCTATTTTTTTGTCAGTGATATAAGATACAGTTTTTTGCCAGAGGGAGGAGATTGCTCAGGTCTTTCGAATTGCCAGATTTCCACAACTCCCATTCAAGATGCAATAGATGCAGTATTGGGCGGGTTGACTCCTGACGATGACTCGATATATATCGAAGGCGGCATCTACGCTGAAAATGTGACACTGCAAAGCATAGGTTTTAATTTGTTGTTGATGGGTGGTGTTGATGGTACTGAGACAATATTAGATGGCGAGATTTCAATTAATAATGCTAGCGGAAAGATAGCTCTACAAAACTTCTCGTTTAGCTCTGGGCTAAACGTCATTAACTCGGATGATGTTATCGTACAAGATAGCAGCTTCAATTCGGATATTGTTGTAGAGAACTCAACGATATTGGTAAAAGACAGCACCTTTAACGGTTCTGCCGAAATTCGGGTAGGGAACTCAAATGTAAGTGTTGTCGGTGTGGAAGATCTGATTAACAGTGGACTGATCAGTCCTGGAAATTCTCCTGGCATTTTAGATGTAGAGACTTTCACTCAGAGCAGTGACGCGACATTGGAAATTGAAATCGCTGGAACAATCGCTGGAACGGGTTACGATCAGGTCAATGTTGCCAGTCTGGCCAGTTTGGCTGGAGAGTTGAAAGTCACATTTTTGGATGGCTTCGCTCCCAACGTAGGCGATACCTTCGATTTTATGACCTTCGACACGGTTAATGGTACTTTCGATACGGGTACGGGATTGTTCGGTTTTGGCTCCGGAAACTTATTCTTTCAAGTTGTCCAACAAGTTGACCGCTTACAGTTAGTGACCCATGCACTTCCCAATCTCGGTCAGATCGATATCAGTGGTGTAACGTCAGCGGATAATAACTTATTGGGCGAGTTTCTAAACCCATTCTATTTTGGTTTTGGTGCTTTTACCGTAGATGCCTCGGTCAGTGTAGCGGACTTCTTCCATGCCACAGGAACTTTTTCTCTTGACAGTAGTTCCCCATCAGTCACTCTTTCAGATGCAAGCTCTGTCAACACTGACTTGTTGCGCATCGGCGGTAGCGGCTTAACTGCTTTTGTTGGTTTGAATGGACCCGAAACAAATCCAGATGCCATGGGGCTTACCTTAACCGACGTGGATTTTGGGGTCGGTCTTTTCTTCGAAGATAGTGGCTCTGGTAGTTGGACAGTATTGAAAGCATCTGCTGTGACAGCGGCTTTTGTTGGCCTTGGCGAAGAGATTATCCTTCCTGGTACCAACCTGACAGTATCCATCAATACCGGGTCTGAAGCTACGGTGATTGATTTCAGCAGTTCGCCCACATTAGTAGACACTGGTTCCGGGACGGTCTCACTTGATTTTGATGGTGTTGATGGTAAACAGATCCAAACATCCGGGGATTTCACTTTAACGGTTAGCAATTTCTTTCGTGTGGTTGGGACACTGTCCTTTAAAAAATCCAACGGGCAGGTGATACTAGATGACACCTCTGTTGCGAATGTTGATTTACTCACTGTAGGGGGAACCGGGGTAAGCGCTTTTGCCGGGCTTCAGGGCGGGACCCCAGATGCAATGGGGCTCTCACTGACTGGTGTTGATTTTGCTCTGGCGCTTCTCATGGATCAGTCAAATTCAAGCCGTAAGTGGGTTTCACTAAAGGCCACAGCTGGGGGTGGTGCTTTTGTCGGGCTTGATACATTGACTCTTTCAGGCGATTCGCTGGTCGTAGAGATTAACGGTGCTTCTGCTGACGCCCGTATTGTTGATTTCAATGCCCAGAACCTCATTGTTAAAACGGGGCCTATAACAACACTCACATTGGACATGGGTGCTGATGAGGGGCAGCTTACAAGAGCACTTGGTAACTTTACGCTTGCTGTTGCAGAGTTCTTCCATGTTGATGGAACCTTTGCTTTTGAGAAATCAAGCGAAACAATTGTTCTGGTGGATGCAACTGAAGTTGATACTGACTTGTTGGCCATTGGCGGTTCCGGTCTGACGGCATTTGCTGGCCTAAATGGTCCTGCCAGCGATCCGGATGCGATAGGCTTATCCCTTTCAAGTGTAGCCTTTGCGCTTGCGGTTCTAATGCCCAAAGTTGGCGAAGTCGGTGTAGACAGTTTGAAGTGGACAGCGCTAAAGGCAACTGCCAGTACCGTGGCTTTTCTCGGTTTACCGGAAATAACTGTGGCAGGCTCCAATATATCGATTGAGATCAACCGCGTAAATGGTGTTGTTGACCCGGCAGATCCGGATACCCGAGTAGTGGATTTTGGGGCTGATTCCCCCGGTGGAGCCCTTTCAGTAGTAACTGGGTCTGGTACCACACTGGATTTAGACATGGGTGGTGATGAAGGTCAGCTTGCTCGTTTACGAGGAGATCTTTCTCTGACACTAGCTGATTTCTTCCATGTTGAAGGAGGCCTTGCGTTTGAGCGCTCAAGTGGACAGGTCACACTGAACGACACAAATGTGGTTAATGTTGATTTTCTGACAGTTGGTGCTGAAGGTGTAGAGGCTTTTTCCGGGTTGAATGGAGGCACTGCCGATGCGTTAGGGTTGGCGTTAGCAGATGTTGACTTTGGCTTGGCGTTGATGACAGACAAGGCAGATGGGGCTCGTAAGTGGGCATCACTTGTTGGTGATGCTGGCTCGGTGACATTGACAGGCATCGAGGGGCTGGAAGTTTCTGGCGATACGATCAGTCTAGAGATCAATCGGGCAGCAGTGGACGGAACGATTGTTGACTACGCGGCACAGCATTTAGATGTTGTGACCGGATTGGGGACAGTAATTTCTTTGGAGATGGAGAGCAGTGAAGGTGAATTGTTGCGGGTATCAGGCAACCTGACGCTGGATGTATTTGGTTTCCTCACTGTGACCGGTGGGCTAGCTTTTGAGAAGTCGAGTGAAAGTGTAAAGCTTAATGATGCCAGTACGGTGGACATAGATTTGCTGACAGTGGGCGGTGCCGGATTGAGTGCTTTTGCTGGATTGAATGGGGGGACTCTAAATGCACTTGGATTAGATCTCGGGAATGTAGACTTTGCGCTGGCGCTGTTGGTAGATAAGTTAGATGCAGCCCGCAAGTGGCTTTCGCTAGAGGCGCTGGCAGGAAGTGTTTCTCTGCTGGGTATTCCGAATCTGGTGTTGTCAGGAACGACCGTCAGTGTGGAGATTAACCGCGCAGCGGCAGCGGATGGAACGATTGTAGATTATTCAGATCAACCATTGGATGTGGTCAATGGACCGGGATCTACATTTACCATCGACATGGACAGCAGCGAAGGCCAGTTAGCACGGGCAGTGGGCGATTTCATGCTGGACATTGCGGACTTCTTCCATATAGAGGGTGGGTTTGGATTTGAACGTTCGATTGACCAGATTATATTGGACACAGGTGAGATTGTAGATGTTGACCTTCTGACTGTAGGCGGTGTAGGTGTAGATGCTTTTGCCGGGTTGAACGGCGGAACAGCGAATGCGCTTGGCTTGGTGCTGGGGAATATTACCTTTGCCCTGGCTCTGATGGCTGACGCAATTGAGCCTGCTCGTAAATGGACATCTCTTGAAGGTTTGGCAGGGTTGGTTGCGGCAACGGGTATTCCCGGGTTAAAGATTTCAGCTGATTCCCTGAGTATTGAGATAAATCTGGCTGCTGCTGATGGCACTGTCGTCGATTTTATGGCACAGCCGCTGGACGTAGCGACCGGGCCAGGAACAAATTACACACTAGATATGGACGGCAGTAAAAGTCAACAGCTTTGGGTATCCAGCAACATGACGCTAGAAGTCGCAGATTTTTTCCATGTTGAAGGCAGTTTTGGATTTGAAAAAACCAGCGATATTGTTATGCTGAACGACACTACTACAGTGAACGTTGACATGCTCACCTTGGGCGGCTCGGGGCTGGATGCTTTTGCTGGATTGAATGGTGATACAGTGGATGCTCTGGGCTTGGATCTTGGTGATGTCGATTTTGCGTTGGCTTTGCTTGTTGATCAAGCTGATGCGACCCGGAAATGGCTTTCATTGGAAGGGCTAGCAGGATCTGTTGCGTTAGCTGGCCTGAGTGGGTTAGCGCTTGCAGGCGACACGATTAGTGTAGAGATAAATCAGGCGGCTGCAGATGGCACAGTGGTGGATTATGCTGCAACATCATTAGATGTAGTCACTGGGCCGGGCAATATGTATACTTTGGATATGGACGGCGATGAAAGTGAACTGATCCGGGCATCCGGAAACCTGACTTTGGATGTTGCTGGTTTCTTCCTAGTTAGCGGTGGATTTGCTTTTGAACGTTCTTCAGATAGCGTTGTGCTAGATGATGGTAGCAATGTCTTTGTTGACTTGCTGACAATTGGGGGAAGTGGTGTTAATGCCTTTGCCGGGCTAAACAGTGGCACTGCGGATGAATTGGGGCTTTCACTAGGTGCGGTTGATTTTGCTATTGCTCTCTTGGCCGATCAAACTGATTCCAGCCGTAAATGGCTTTCGCTAGAGGCGCTGGCAGGTTCGGTGGCAATGGCAGGTATTTCTGGCTTGACGTTGGCGGGCGACATAATCAGTGTAGAAATCAATCAGGCGGCCGGAGACGGAACTGTGGTTAATTACGCAGCCCAGAACCTTGATGTAGTCACGGGACCAGGAACAACCTTGACGCTTGATATGGATGGTAGCCTAGGCGAATTGATACGAGCCTCTGGCAACCTCACACTCAGTGTTGTTGACTTTTTCTATGTTAGCGGCGGGTTTGCGTTTGAGAAATCCAGCAGCCAGGTCACACTTATTGAAGGGGAAGTTGTTAATGTAGACTTGCTGACGATTGGTGGCGTGGGCGTAAATGCATTCGCCGGAATAAATGGCGGCACGACTAATGCATTGGGCCTAGTATTGGGGAATGTAACCTTCGCATTAGCTATGTTAACTGACAAGAGTCTTGCTTCCCGGAAGTGGTTGGCAATGGAGGCTTATGCTGGAACAGCCGCATTTATAGGAATAGATGGCCTGTCGATTGCTGGCGACACACTACATGTGGAGGTCAACCGGGCCGCAGCTTCTGATGGATCGCTGGTTGACTTCTCAGCGCAGAATATGGTTGTGGCTACTGGTCCCGGCTCTACGTTGATATTGACAATGGATGCATCTAAGGGAGAGCTAACAAAAGCCTCAGGCAATCTGGAACTGGATGTCTTTGGTTTCTTCTATGTCAGTGGTGGATTTGGATTTGAAAAGTCTATTGGGAATGTTACATTAGATGATACGAGCGTAGTCAGTGTCGACCAGTTGCTACTGGGCGGTGATGGTGTAGAGGCCTTTGTGGGGCTAAATGGTGGTACAGCTGATCCCTTTGGTCTAGGAATGAGTGATGTAGATTTTGGCTTCGCGCTACTGTCTGAACATAGTGATGCCAGCCGTGCATGGGTTTCTTTACAGGCTTTAGCTGGAGCCGTGGTCTTTACAGGGGTTACTGGGTTGGTGATAAGCGCAGACACGTTGGCGGTAGCAATTAACCGGGCAGCGGAAGATGGTACAGTTGTTGATTTTCTGACGCAGAATCTAGAAATAACAACAGGATCACTAAGTACCTTGACACTGGATATGGATGGCTCTAAAGGCCAGCTTATTCAGGCAACTGGAAATTTGGATATCAACCTGTTCGATTTCTTTAGTGTTTCGGGCGGTTTTGGATTTGAGAAATCAACGGACAGCGTAACTCTTTCAAATAGCGACGTGATTAATGTCGATAAAATGACACTGGGTGGTCTGGATTTAGATGCGTTTGCTGGATTGAACGGAGGTACTGGAGATGCGGTCGGTCTGTCATTGGGGAATTTGGATTTTGCTCTAGCCCTAATGGTGGATTTATCGGACCGGACAAAAAAATACACTTCGTTACAGGCAACTGCCTCATCAGCAACTTTCAGCGGTATTGATGGCCTAGTAGTAGCAGCTGACACACTGGAAGTAGCTATTAACCAGGGAGTGACAATTCCAGAGCAGGCGGAAGTAAATGAAACAGCTAATACCCTTTATGTTTTAACGATTGGTGATGAAACGATTGGAACTATGACTCTCAACTTCGGGGGCGACAGTCAGAATATGATCTTAACCGCAGGGGATAGTGACAGTACGGTAATCGCAAACCTGAAAGCCGCTTTGGAAGCATTGAGTGGGATTGGGGTAGGAAATGTGCAGGTGACTGGCAGCCGCTATGGTGGATACACAATCGAGTTTATTGGCGCATTGGAGGGGACAGATGTGAGTGGTATGACCGTTAGTACGACTGCAGCTGGTGTGGTTGTAACGGTTGATGAAGTTGGAAATGCCGTAGCTGGAGTGAACGAAGTAAAACGGATTACAATCGAAACGCCTCGAACGACACCAGTGAGCGTTAGTATTAGCGTGACAGAAGTGAGTGCTGGAGGGGCGGGCACGAATGAGCTACAGGCTTTGGTTTTCACTACACCCTATGCGTCAAAAGGTACTTTTGATATTGCGATAGATGGGATAACTGAGACCGTTACCTTCAAGCAGAGCATGACTCTGACAAATGAGACTAATATTCAGAGTGCTTTAATGAGTATCCTCGGGGTTGGTTCGGAGGACTTGAAAGTAAAGTTCAATAGTGCATATAAAAACGGTCACCGTTATATCATTACCTACCAAGCTGCTCTGGCAGGTACGAATATTAGCAACATGATCCTGACCAATAACCTTAGCACAGGTGACGTCGTAGCCTATAACCTTAAACAAGGCAGTGGTTCAACCGAGGTGCAAACGGTCAACCTGAGCAGCGCTGGAGCGGGAACTTTCACGCTGGCACTTGATTATGATGGAAGTACTTATACGACGACAGACTTGGCTTTTGATGCGGATATTGCTGATGTGGAATCAGCGTTGAATTCTGCGTTGACGGCATTGGGCGGAACGGTCATTGTTGGGGGATCAGTTGGAAGTTGGCAGGTAACCTTTGGGGGGGCAATGGAAGGACAGAATCTTGCTCTCTTGAAAATGGATGTCAGCCCGGAGAGCCTTGCTCCAAGCGGTAGTTTTGTAGTGGAATTAGAAGGTGAAACCAGTGCAGATATCAACTACAACAGCAGTACAACGGCATTGGCGGCGAATATTGAAAGTGCATTTGAAGGATTGAGTATGGTAGGGGTTGGAAATGTAGCGGTGACCTTTGAGAACGGTGATACTAGTTACCAGAACTATCGCATTGAATTCATCAACGCACTGGTCAATTCGAATGTTGATGACATCACCTTAAATTTAACAAATCTTAATCTGGCAACAGCCAAATCATATAACTTAACCCAAGGCAGCACGTCTGTGGCTGAAACACAGCGAGTAAGCATTAACACTGACGCTCGGTCTGGTACATTCGGCGTAGAACTTGAGTACAGCGGAACAACCTATACAGCATTGGCAATAGATTTTGATGCTACAGCGAACGAGGTACAAGAAGTATTAGACACAGCCTTTAGCGGTATAGCTGGTGCAGCCATATCCGTAGGCTTCTGGAACGGCAGGCAGTTAGATGTCATTTTTGGGGGGAGCTTGGCAGGAAAAGATATCAACCCTTTGGTTGCAAGCGCATCAACGGTGACAACACCAGCTATTCTGGCTCTGGAACAAGTGGGGTACACGTTAGTAATTCCGGCTGTGCCAGCTCAAACGATTGTAGTTGATTATGTAGCTCAGCCCTTGGAAGTGCTTGTAGGCCCTGGTACGATTTTTGGCCTTAATATGGATGGCGGTGAAGGGGAAATCATTAAAGTTACTGGAAATGTTGATCTCAATTTGTTCGATTTTGTAACTGTTTCTGGTGGGTTTGGTTTCGAAAAATCAACACAGTCCATTGTCCTGTCTGATACTAGCAGCGTAGATACAGATATGCTGACCATGGGGTTGTTGAACGTAGATGCCTTTGTTGGTTATGATAGTGGAACATCTGACACCGGCGATGACTTGGGGATGCAGCTCCTTGGCGTTGACCTTGCGGTAGCAATTTTCAGTGAACAGTCCGGTAGTCGTAAGTGGACTTCGGTGAAGGCCGGTGTTGACAGTGCATCCTTCCTGGGAGCGCCAGTTGGTCTGAGTGTATCGGTCAACACAGTTAGCATTGAGATGAATAATCCGGCTTCTGATGGCACTGTGGTCGATTACCTCATCACTACTGGGGAAATAGCAGCAACCAATTTGGAAGTGCTGGTTGGTCCAAGTACAACCGTGACTTTTGATATGGATGATGACAAGGGGGAATATCTTCAGGTTATAGGTAATGCTGAATTTGATTTATTCGACTTTGTAGTCGTCTCAGGTGGGTTTGGGTTAGAAAAAGCAAGCACAACGATTTATCTCTCTGACGATACCAGCTCTTCGGCAAACTTGCTGACACTTGGTTTGCTGGATGTCGACGCTTTTGTTGGTTACGATAAAGGGACACCGGACTCCAGCGACGATCTTGGCATGCAACTACAGGGTGTTGATCTGGCATTAGCGTTGTTTGCCGAGCAAGGCGGAACTCGCCAGTGGACCTCGGTAAAAGCGGGCATTGGGTCAGCGGCTTTCCTTGGCTTGCCCACAGATTTAAATATGACACTTGGTACAGCCAGCATTGAAATGAATAAACCCGCATCTGATGGTACGGTAATTGATTATGTTGCTACCGGATTGGAAACTCAGGCAACGGTTCTTGATGTGAGTGTTGGACCTGGCACAACCGTTATATTTGATATGGATGATAGCAAAGGGGAATATACCCAGATCGCTGGAAATATAACTCTGAACTTATTTGACTTTATCACTGTTTCAGGCGGGTTTGGTCTTGAAAAATCCAGTTCGGATGTCTATCTCTCGGATGATACAAATATAATAGCTGACCTGCTGACAATTGGTATGCTAGGAGTAGATGTTTTCTTTGGTTACGACCAGGGTACGTCCGATAGCGCTGATGATATTGGGATGCAGCTTTTGGATGTCGATTTGGCGTTGGCAATATTCACTGAACAGGGTGGAACGCGTAATTGGACATCGGTTAAGGCTGCGGTTGGCTCTGCATCCTTCCTCGGTTTGCCTGCTGAGCTTGTGGTCGCGCTATCTTCTGCTGCCATTGAGATTAACAAACCTGCTGCTGATGGAACGGTAGTGGACTATCAGATTACTGGTGGTGAAACGCAGGCTACTATTCTCGAAGTCATTCTTGGCCCTGGCGTATCAGTGTCCTTCGATATGGATGATGACAAGGGAGAGTGTCTCCAGGTTACCGGTGTAGCCGATTTGAGTCTGTTCGGTTTTGTCACCATTTCGGGTGGGTTTGGACTGGAAAAATCATCTCAACAAGTGCACCTGGCTGATGGCTCGATTGTGGATACTGACATGTTGACATTGGGCGGCTCTGGCCTGGAAGGCTTTGTGGGGATGAATGGCCCGGCAACAGAGCCAGATGCATTAGGATTACTACTTTCCAGTCTTACCTTTGGCTTGGCATTGTTCGCGCCAGCTAAAGGGCAGAGTGGTTATGAAGGTGTTACGTGGACTTCGCTCAAAGCAGCTGCAGACGGAGTGACCTTCTTGGGACTCCCTTCGGAACTAAGTATCTCTGCAACCAAGATTTTCGTAGATGTCAACCAGGTTAGTACGGGGGTTGCCACACAGGTAATTGATTTTAGCGCTACTTCCGTGGTTGTGACTGCAGGACCGGTAGCGACGATTACACTGGACATGGATGGCAGTGCTGGGAACCTCATGCGAGCTGGTGGCGCTATTCAGATTGGCCTGTTTGACTCTGAGCTTTCGGCAGACTATCTTGCCTTTGAGAAGAAACAACAGGGAGGAATGGATGTCCTCTCGATGGCAGGGGTAGACATTTCTTTTGCTCTTAAGGTGGGGACGACGCAGATTATCAAGCTTTCAATTGCTAGCGCAGCATTTGTTTTCCTAGAAGGTGGTATTGCTGGAGAGGTAATGACAAATAGTCTTGATACTGGCCCAACGCTGCCTGGAATCAGTCTTTCAGCCGACTCCTTTACCTTGGGTATTAACACCACCGGGCAAGCCTTTACTGATATTCTTGGTGTGGCTGTTGATCTGCCTGCGAGTACTCAATTGCTGCGCGTGAAAGTTCTGAATGGAAATATTTCCGTTCTAGGCAGCGAACTATTTGCTGATGAGTTCATCCTTAACTATCAGAACCTTGTCGGTGGCAATAAGCTGGTTGAGATTGCAGGAACGAACCTAGGCTTTAAACTCAACCTTGAGGCTACCGAGATTGTCAATCTGTCGATTGATGAAATCGCCTTTGCATTCACGCCCGATGGTATTGCCGGAATGGCAACCACTACAGCGGTAACAGACCTGTTATCTCTGAGCCAGATATCATTTAACGCTGATTCTCTTGAGATATATATCAACACAACCGGCCAGGCGATTACAGAAATCTTAGGGCACACGGTCAATCTTCCAGGTGAGACAGAGTATTTGAAAGTAAAGATAATTAATGCCCAGATGAAGGTTTTTGAGAGTTTCCTCTCAGCTGATTTATTCGAACTTTCGCTAGAAACAGGTGCTTTCGGTGCAGAGATCGGTCTCACTGGAACAAATATGGTATTCGCTCTCCAGCTGGGCGGTGTCACATTGCTTGAACTGGATATAACAACCGGTCTCTTCTCCTTTAAAGAAACAGGCCTCGTTGCAATGCTGACTGCTGAGTTTTCTGTTGGTCCCAGCTTGCCAAACGTGGGCTTTTCATTTGCTTCTGTATCACTTGCGATTAATACAACCGGTTTGGCTGTGACAGAGATTATGGGGACAGCGGTCGATTTGGGAGATATTGTTTTTAGCATAACGGGCGTAGGTGGAAGCTTCCAATTTCTTGGTATGCTCGATCTCACGGTAGGATCCTTCACATATGAGCGTGCCATCGTTAATGGCGAAGTGGCCATCAGTGTAGGACTTGTAGATATTTTATTTGAAATGACTACTACGGTTTCAGGGTTTGGTGCAAATGTTCGAATCGGGCGTTTTACGGCCCCCTCAGCGGCTTTTA
>CALCSH010000368.1 GCA_937893815.1 uncultured Anaerolineae bacterium
TCCGCCCCTTTATCTTAATTGGAGGTCCCTTTTCTGACAACATTTGCGCGCTCACGTGCTGGTCAGCGAAGGAACGAGCACCGCCTGCATAGTTGGGGTATCCGACATCGAAGGTGTGGGATTTGGAGTGGGGATAGGCGCGCAATGGGTCAGGAACAAGGCGAGCAGCGCGAGTAGGCTTGCTCTCATGGCGTTGGCGGCATGTGCGGCGCAGCCCAGGCCGGGGATTTGTGTACATGTACAACTTGCCAGCGGTTTTTAATGCGAATAATCACTCGGCTTTCGTTGTGTGCGGCCACCACCACCCCTTCAGCGAGACCGCTGCTGAGCAACAGGGTATAGCTGGCGATGGCGGTATCGGCATAGCGCTGGATGTGCAAGTTTGCCAGGTCAAAACGGAAGTTCGGCGCTGTCGCGGATGCATCCCCCTCGGCGCCAAAGACGCTACCTCGGCGTGCATTTTCGGCCATCATAAAATCGTGGAAAGGCAAGCCGTCAATGCGGTGCGGGCTGACCCACCATTCGTACAGCGTCAGATCGGTGCTGGTGCTGTTGTGATAGGCTTCGATATCATTCTCCATAATGCCTTGCAAGTGTTCCCGTAAAAAGGCATGGATTTCAGGGTCGTGTGCCATCGTGCAATCTCCGTCGCCGTGAGGCTTTGTGCTTCGTATTTCTTCGTGCTCTGCGCGGTTACTTTTTATTTCTCGCGGTTGATGCTGCGTTCCTGGCTGAACCCTTCGGGGTAGCGCTGGCGCAATTTGTCAACATTTAGTTGGGCAATTTCTTCCAGTGAGATACCAGCCGCACTGGCGGCTTCGGCCAGATACCAGAGCACATCGCCTAATTCATCGGCAAATATCTCTGCGCCAATATCGTGTCCGTGGGCGGTGTGCTTTTTCACGATATTGGCAAACTCTCCGGCTTCACCGGCCAACCCCAGGGCGGCTATGATCAGCCTGCGTTCACCGTCGCCACCGGCTCCTGCTGTGCGCTGTGCCAGTTGTTGATATTCATTGAGTGTGAGTGGGTTCATGATTCTTGAGCTACTGTTTCAATTTGAACGACAACGCGCTCAAATTCATCGATGAGGAAATTATCTTCCCGGGTTTTAAATGTATCGAGCAACGAGCGGTAATACCACAGCGTGCCGTCTTTGCCGCCATTAAATTTATCCCAAACGGCATCGCCATCGCGTTGCAGATCACGCAAGATCGAACGCGCATTGTGTACTTTGTCGGCCAGGGAAACCAAACGAGATTCGGGCGTGGCCTTGGCGACATGCGCAATATAATCTTCTTTGCGTTTGCGCCAGGCTGGTTTGGGCAGGGTATAGGCATCGGTGCATTGCTCAACAATTTCGGCGACCTTGGTCCCAAAATGCCTGCGAATTTTGTGGAGTGTTTTTACGCCGCCCTGATCTTCTACGGCATCGTGCAACAGAGCAGCGATGGCTTCATCTTCTCCGCCGCCCGCTTCCATCACCAGCGCGCTGACGCTCATTAAATGAGCAATATAGGGGGTTTGGCTACCTTTCCGCGTTTGGGTGGCATGCAGCTTCACCGCCATACAGATGGCTTTTTTAAAGCGTGATGAATAAAGAGATTGGTTCTGGTTCATGATGTACCTTCAGCATTCATATACGGGCTTACTTACCCCTTGTTAAAATTAAGTCCCCAGATAGTGTGGGGACTTATAGATTTCGTATATTATAGCCGTTTTTTGTGCAGTTTTGCGGATTTCAGGGACGATAATGGCGTTTGAGTTCCGATGCATATTGGCTGCCGACTTGCTGGGCGTTGGTTTGCAGCCAATCACGCAGGGATGTGTGCCCTGTGGGCGCTTCGGTCGAGATGAGTAGATTGGCCATTAGCCCCTGAATTTCTTCATGGGTCAAGACGACATCTCCAACGAAGAAGCCGATCAGGCGGGAGAGAGCCAGCACCAGGCCCGGGGGCAGGAGAATCAATTTTGTGCTGCTGCCCACCGCCGAGCGAGTCAGTTGCACCAACTCGCGGAAGGTGTAAATCTCTGGGCCAACAGCATCCCAGGTGATATTCTCATCCCGGCTGCCCGCTTCCACCGCCAGTTGTGCCATATCTTCAACGAAAATTGGCTGGAGTTGATAATCACCCGCACCGGGGATGGCGAAGATCGGGAAGCGGCGCAGCAGGTAGGCGATATTATTAATCAAAATATCTTCATCGCCGAAGATGACCGTGGGCCGCAGGATGGCATAAGACATCCCCGATGCTTTGAGATCGTCTTCAAGTTGGGCCTTGCCGCTGAAATAGGGCAGGGGAGATTCGAGTGTCGGGTTGGTGATGCTGACGTGAACAAATCGCCGCACTCCGGCGGCTTTGGCAGCCTGAATTAATATACGGGTATTTTCTACCGCGCTGCCAAAGGTGGTTTGCTTGTGGTCGAAACGCACCCAGTAGGTGTTGTAGAGCGTATCGACTCCGCGTAAGGATTCGGTCAACGCAGCAGGATTGCTAAACTGAAACGGGAAAGCCTGAATTTCTTCGTTAAAAAGGTTCAGATCGTCTTTGCGGCTGGTCAGGGTGATGACGTTCTTACCCTGTTCAAGCAGTAAGCGGGTGATATATTTGCCGGTGTAGCTAAATGCACCGGTGACGGCGGATCGTGTGTTCATGGATACCTCTAATTTTGGGTGGTTATTGATCGGATAGATTGTTGAACAGACGCTGGATGGTATTCTGCCGCAATGAGTCCAATGCCATCACAGTTGCGACCAGGTTGTCCAGATTATGGAAGAAGCGCTGCATGGCCTCCAGGCGAGATTTATAAAAAGCAGCCAATTCAGCATCTTCTGCCGTGAGGCTTGCTTGCTGTGAAAGAGACAGACTTTCATCGACAGTTCTCAGGGCAGCATCGAATTCATTTTTCTCGCGCTCGCGCAGGATTCTTTTGATGATTTTCCAGAAATCGGTCTCGGCGGTGTAGTAATCTTTGCGGTCGCCAATACGAATGTGTTTATGAACCATGCCCAAACGCTCGAGCTGGCGTGCATTGGTGCTGACAGCGCCTTTGCTGACCGCAGCCTGCTCAACAAGATCGTCGAGCGTAAGCGGCTCTGGAGAGAGGTAGATGGCGCCAAAGATAGCGCCCATCGCCCGCGGAAAGCCCCAAAATAGGCTGATGCGGCTCATACCCTGGATGAATTTTTGTCGGGCAGTTGCGAGTGATTCTGTCATGGGTGCTCCTTTGAGCTGAACGTTTAGAATGAACTAAATGAAATATACCAAAAAAATATAGGATGTCAAGTCCCACTTGGTGATACCAAATATTTAGCGCTGACCGATGGTATGTAGCAAGGCAAAATTGGCCGGGCCGTGTGCACCGATGGGGAATCCGGCGATCAACACCACTTCTTGCCCTGGCTGGATGGATGTTTCCGCGATCATGGCTGCCTCTACATGGGCCAGCATTTCTTCCACGCTGCCGGAATGCGGCACCAGATAAGGCGTAACACCCCACACCAGCCCCATGCGCTGATAGGTTTCTTGCTCCGGGGAGAAAGCCAGCACCGGTACACTTGGCCTGGTTTTCGACATCAGCCGCGCTGTGCGGCCGCTTTGTGTGAACACGGCAATCGCAGCCACATCTTTATCGAGAGCCATTTCGTGCGCCGCGCGTGTGATGAAAAAGGCGTTGTCGTGCGAAATATCTGGGCTTGGCTCAATTTTGTCGTGTCCCCACTCGCACATATGCGCCTCGGCCTGCCGGATAATGGATGCCATCATTTCCACAGTTTTGATCGGATAGTTACCGACCGCGGTTTCACCTGAGAGCATCACTGCATCGCTGCCGTCGAAAATGGCATTGGCGACATCCGATGCCTCGGCGCGCGTTGGGCGCGGCGAGTTCATCATCGATTCGAGCATTTGCGTGGCGGTGATCACCGTTTTGGCGTGCCGGTTTGCCATCTGAATGATCTCTTTTTGGGCGATCGGCACCATTTCCGGCGACATCTCCACCCCCAGATCGCCGCGCGCCACCATTACCCCATCGGCAGCGTGGATAATATCATGCAAATTTTCCAGTGCTTCGGGGCGTTCCAGCTTGGCGATGATCGGTGTGTTGCTGCGCTCTGGCGACAAACTGGTGATCGTTTGCCGCAGGCGAGCAATATCTTTGGCGGAGCGCACAAAAGAGAGCGCGATTGCATCGACTTTTTGTTCCAACCCGAATTTCAGGTCTGCCTGATCTTTCTCGGTAAATGCGCGGATGCTCAGACTCGCTCCGGGTAGGTTGACCCCTTTATGGGGTTTCAGCGTGCCTCCCAGGATCACCTCTGTTTCAACAGAACTCACCCCCACAGCCTTAACCACCAATTCGAGGTTGCCATCATCCAGCAGAATCCGCCCCCCGACTTTGACGCTTAGCGGCAGATCCGCATAATCTACGGAAACCAGGGTGGCATCGCCTTCCAGAATTTCTGTCGTCAGTGTCAGGGTTTGTCCGCTTACGAGGTTTATTCCCCCATTTTTGATTTCGCCCGTACGGATCTTGGGACCTTGTAAATCTTGCAGAATCGTGAGGGGTAGATCGAGCTGCTCTGCAACACCGCGCGCACGTCGAATGACGGCGGCATGATCTTCGTATGTGCCATGCGAAAAATTGATGCGCGCCACATTCATCCCTGCTAGAAGAAGTTCTCGCAGCGTTTTATCGTCCTGACTGGCCGGGCCGATTGTTGCAACAATTTTCGCTCGTCGGTTCATGTTTTAATAGTAGGACTTACGTACTTGTACAAGAGAATGCCCGAAAATAGGGGTGTGTGGGGGCGAAGCCCCCACACACCCCTATTTTCGGGATATTTTTTTATCGAGTTGCGTAAGTCCTAAATAGTTAGAACGTTTATAAATTTTCAGGTTCAAATAACCAACCTGAAAATTTGACAACTTTTCAACGGTTATATATAGTGTAGCTCTTTTGCCTGCAATTTTAGCTCATCCCGAAATTCCGGGTGGGCGATCCCAATGAGCGCCAATGCGCGTTGGCGGATGGTTTTTCCATACAAGCTGGCGACTCCGTACTCCGTGACCACGTAGTGCACATGGTTGCGGCTGGTAACTACCCCTGCGCCTTGTTTCAACATGGGCACGATGCGGCTAAAGGTTTTAGCCTTGCTGGGCAAAGAGATAATAGGCACGCCGTCTTTCGAGCGCGCGGCACCGTAGATAAAATCGAGCTGGCCGCCAACACCGCTGTACAATTTCGCACCGATGCTATCGGCACAAACCTGACCGGTAAGATCAACTTCAATGGCCGAATTTACCGCCACCATGCGTTCATTTTTTGCGACGACGAAGGGATCGTTGACATATTCCGTGCGGTGAAATTCAATCAGCGGATTATTATGCACCCATTTGTAAAGTTGTTTCGTGCCTAAAACAAAGCCAGCAATGATCTTGCCCGTGTGCAGCGTTTTTTGTGCGTTGGTTAACACGCCCGCTTCAACCAGTTTAATCACTCCATCAGAGAATAGCTCTGTGTGTACGCCTAAATCTTTTTTGTCAAATAGATATTTCAATACCGCATCGGGAATGGCGCCAATACCCATTTGCATGGTAGCACCATCTGGAATTAACTCGGCAATATAACTGGCAATGCTTTCCACAACTTCTGAAGGACCTTCGGCGCCCATAGCCAGTTCGGGTAATTCGTAATCTACCGGCACAATATAATCGAGCTTGCTGACATGAATAAATGAATCACCCAGGGTGCGCGGCATCTGATTGTTGACTTCAGCGATGATGATCTTGGCCGATTCGGCTGGCGATTTGCTCAAGCCGACTTCCACGCCAAAGCTGCAAAAACCATGCTCATCGGGAGGAGAGAGATGAATTAACGCCACATCCAGGTGCAAATGTTTATTTTTGAACAGCAAAGGGAATTCTGAGAGCAGCACGGGCGTAAAATCGGCTCGGCCTTCATGCACTGCTTTGCGAATATTCGAGCTGATAAACATGGTATTGACCCGCAAGTGACCTTCCATTGCGGGGCTGACATAATCGGCAGAGCCGATGGTTAGCGCCTGGCAAATTTCAACATTTTCCAGTTCCGAGGCGCGGTCAACCAGCGCCCCTAGAACAATTTTGGGCACGGAGCAGTTCCCGGTGAGGAATAAGCGATTTCCCGAATGAATATTCTTTACCGCTTCTTCAGCGCTGACAACTTTATTTTTATATTGTTCAACCCAGCTCATAGCGTTATCGCCTCCCTTGCAGCGAAGACTGCATTTTCTGGTGTACGATTTCGCCCCGATGAGTATACACACCCTGTTGAATAGCCGGATTTTGTTCAAAAGCTTTTTCAACGCCAATTTCAGCGATCATTTGCACAATCGGCCAGGAAGCATTATTCAGGGCATGGGTGGCGGTGCGTCCCAAAACCCCGGTCATATTGGGTACACAATAATGCACAATATCTTCTTCGATGAAAGTTGGGTTACTATGGGTAGTGGGACGGCTGGTTTCGATGCAGCCACCCTGATCAATCGAGAGGTCTATAATCACCGAACGTGAACGCATCGATTTGACCATTTCACGGCTGACCAAGATCGGGGCGCGAGCGCCAGGTATCAGCACGCTGCCAACGAGAATATCGGCGAAGCGGCATATCTTTTCGATGTTGAAGGCATGTGAGACCATCGTGATCACACGGCCCTGAAACTCCCGATCCAGTTCGCGTAGCCTGTTGAGCGAGTGATCCAGAATATGGACAGTTGCACCAAGCCCCAGGAAATTGCGGGCTGCCGCGGTGCCAGCCGTACCGCCCCCCAAAATGACCACCTCCGCGGGGGGGACGCCCGGCACCCCACCAAGAAGGATTACCTTGCCCCCAAAGTTATTCTGACTGATGGTAGCTGCCACCTGAGGCACCATCCGCCCCCCAGCCTGACTCAGCGGAATCAGCACGGGAAGTTCGCCATCTGCATCCTGAATAATCTCATAACCGATGGCGGTAATCTGCTTCTCAAGCAGCGCGGCAACTTTTTCAGTTCGTCCCGCTGCCAGATGCAAAAACCCCATAATTACTTGATTGGGCCGCAACCAGCCGAACTCTTCCACGGTAGGGCGCGCAACCTTGAGCAACAAATCGGCGCGGCCAAATATTTCTTCGCCGCTGTACACAATTTGCCCTCCGGCTTGTTGGTAATCGTAGTCGCTGAATCCGCTGCCAACACCGGCCTCATGCTCGATATAGCAGGTATGCCCGGCCTTGGTCAGCAGGCGCACACCGGCAGGAGTTAAACCCACGCGATATTCTGAGTCTCGGCGCTCACGGGGGATGCAAATATTCATCTCGATACCTCGTATGGGGTTAATTGAGTGAGCAGATGGGGGTGGAAATACAGCCTCCATTTCTGCTCACCCAACGATAGTTTATTGAACTAGTTTCACCAAAATGGCTTTTTGAGCATGCAGGCGGTTGTGCGCTTGTGGGAATAGCCGGGAGTGCGGGCCATCGGCCACTTCATCGGTGATTTCTTCGCCGCGGTGCGCCGGGAGGCAATGCATTACAATTGCGCTGCCTTTGGCTTCGGCCACCAATCCGGCATTTACTTGATAGGGCGGGAAAACGGCCTGACGCTTGTGGGTCTCTTCTTCTTGCCCCATGCTGGTCCAGGTATCGGTATAGATAACATCGGCGTTTTTGACAGCCGCATGCGGGTCGTAAAGTTCGGTCACAGAACTACCGCTTTCCGCAGCGAATTTTTTGCCGAGTTCAATTGTTGGGGCGGGCATTTCATAGCCCTTGGGTGTTGCCGCTGTGAAGTTTGCCCCAAGCTTGGCACATACATGCAATAATGAAACCGCTACATTATTCCCATCTCCGATATAGGTTACGTTGAGGCCTTTCATATACCCATATTCTTCATAAATCGTCAGGGCGTCGGCCATCCCCTGACAGGGATGGTTATAATCGCTCAGGCCATTGATGATCGGAATGCTGGCCCATTTTGCCAATTCCTCAACATGGGCATGATCGAAGACACGCGCCATGACAATATCCACATAACCGGAGAGCACGCGGGCAATATCAGCGATGCTCTCACGCTTTCCTAATCCAATCTCAGCCGGGGAGAGATAGAGCGCATCGCCCCCAAGATGGCGCATCGCCATATCAAATGAAACCCGTGTGCGCAAACTGGGTTTCTGGAAAACCATTGCGAGTACCTTGTTTTTGAAAATTGGTTGGTTGCCCTCATTTTTCCACTCGTTTTTGAGTGAAACGGCTACATCAAGCAGTTCTTGCAGTTCTTCTGAAGAATAATTAGCAATGGCAATGAAATCATTCATGGTTTGAGCCTCCGAAAAAATAACAACTATGGAATCATCACGCTTTCAAGGGAGAATCGGTTCGTGCAAAGATGATGCCCACGATAATTTTGAGAAGTATATCACGATTGATTTACAGATCGGTTTCATTTGATGCGGCTCTCTGGGAATCCCCGTGGTTGTTGTCCTGATTTAGGGGTTTCTCACGGCAGTTCCTAAAGCCCCTTTAACGCGGTTCTTCAAAGATCGAAAACCTAAACTGATTCTAACCACTCAGATTCGAACAGAAAGAGGCTGAATAAAGGGATATACGTGAAGGGTGCCGCCCTCTGAATTTTCTCTGGGAAAATGTTTGCCTGAACAGTTACTCGATGAATTATCCGAATAAGTGCAAATTCGCATAACTTGCATATTTATGTGTAACATTGCGGCGTTTCTATCGTTATGATGAGTATTGCAAAAACCATACGTCTTGGCATTATATTAGCAGGCATGAGCAATGTTGTTCAAATTGCACTGGTGGTTTATAATAAAAGCGCAATTCTTTGTGAATGAACATCGAACATTCTTTCAATCACGCCGAAGTGAAATGAAAATACTGTCATTCACCTTACGAAAGGAGTTTTTCTATGAGTGCTAAAATTCTTGTTGTTGATGATGATGAAATTACCCGAAATACTTTGGCTGAAATACTGATGACCGAGGGCTATGAGGTGCTTGAGGCCGGTCATGGCGCAGATGCGCTCACCAAATTGGAGAAAGAAGATATTGATCTGATGCTCCTGGATATATTAATGCCAGATATGAATGGGATCGAAATCTTACGGGAGGTTGAATTCGTTTCTCCGGAAACGAAAGTCATTATGCTGACAGGTCACGCTACTTTTGATACTGCAGTTAATGCCCTTCGTCATGCCGCATACGACTATATTACAAAACCTTCCAGTGCTCAGGAAATACTTAGCAGAATCGCTAATGGATTGGCACGCCGGGACGAAGAGCGACACAAGCGTATTTTGATTTCGCAGATCGAAGATTCGTTGCTACAATTGAAAGAAGCCGAAGGCATAACCGGAACAGCCAAGCACAAACGTCAGGTTATTTCAATGCCGGATGGTGTGATGCTTGATTTGGCTCGCCGGGAAATTTGGCGTGGCAGCGATAAAGAACGGCTTACGCCCACGGAAGGCAAACTATTGGAAGTCTTTGTTACCAACTGGGGGCGGGTCTTATCGCATAGCGAATTGGTATTCCTGGTTCAGGGATATGAAGTTGCCGATTGGGAGGCCCCCGAAGTCCTACGTCCCCTGATTAGCCGCTTGCGCCGGAAATTGGCTGTCTTCCCCGATGGTGAGCGATGGATCTCCAGCGTGCGCGGCACGGGGTATATCTTTGATGCGCAGCGCCCCTTATAGCCGTCATATTGGCTAAAAAATGCCCAAAAAAGGAGTGTGTAGGACGTATTCGTCTTGCACACTCCTTTTTGTTGAATACTTATATGACTCCACTGCAAAAAGACATTTTCACCGCAGAGTGCGCAGAGAACGCGGAGATTATTTGACGATTTCGCACTTTTAAAACTCTGCGCTCTCCGCGTTCTCGGCGGTGAAGGGTTTTTGCAGTAGAGTCTTATATCTTCTCCTTGAAGTGGGATGCACTTGAGCGCGACTTGAAAATCAGAAGCCCATCCATCCTGTGCGCCCCATTTGCCCCATACCCATCAATCCGGACAACGACCATGGGGATTCCCAGAGACCCAAGATCAATCGTGGGGGTTCCAGGGGAGTTCGCTGGATATCGCCGGGTGACTCAACCAGCTTAGCCACCCCCCCGGCGAGTTTTTCTGTGGCGGTTTTTTCTCCAATCCGATTAAAATCAGACTAAAGCCTAATAATAGCGCCCCAAGCCATTGTGAAAAACTCAATTTTTCTCCCAGCCAATGGTAGGCCATTAGAATTGTAATTATGACTTCGCTAAGTCCCAGGAGAGCAGTTTGCATTCCGCCGAGGTTTTTCACACCCATGAATAATGTTAGCCGTGCGAAAAAAGTCACTACGGTTAGTCCGATGATCGGCCACCAAATCAGGGTTTCTTTGGGGAGGGTATTCTCCGGGGAGAAGAAGAATGTCGGCAGCACTACTGCGCTCATCGCTAACAATGTATAAACCGTAACTGTGGGAGCGGGCATATCATAGAGCACGCGCTGGTTGATGGGCAAATGCAAAGCATAAAGTGCAGCCGCCATCAACATTTGCATGACCCCCACCGGGTCTATTCTTTGTGTCCCGGTCTGTACAAGTAGATATACCGCAGGGATCGTTAATCCCAACCGAAAAAGGGTCAACTTGCTAGGAGGTTGGCGGTCGAGGAACATCCATAAGGCTACGAAAAGCGGATACAGCGAGTAGAGCAGTTGCCCTACCCCGGCGTCAATTCTTCCGAGCGCACTGTAGTAGAAGAGAGAGCCAATACCGTTGATCCAACCCGCCAGCAAGCACCCCAACAAACCCGCCGGATAGATATACAAATACTGGCGTTTAAAAATCGCGATCAGGGTGAGTAAAAGAAGTGCGGCTAAAATTGTGCGCGTAGCAACCACTGTGAGGGGTGAAACCCCAAGTCGGATGGCTTGTTTGCCGAAAACAGGAGCCATTCCGAAGAAAACAGCGGAAGTGAGTGCAGCTGTGATGCCTTTCGTGCGCAATTTTGACATAATTAAGGTTATTCTCCCCCATTCCTCAGCAAGCTGTCAATTTCACTCACCAACTCGTCATCCAGAAATTCTCCTTTTTGCATCAATGTGTGGATGCGTCCGCGCAAGCGGGTTTTTTCATCCGCCGTGAGTACTTTGGCGGTGACAACAATCACCGCGATTGAGGCTGTTGCTTCATCGGCTTTGAGGGCATCCAGCACAGCAAAACCATCGGTTTCGGGCATCATCAAATCGAGAATCATTACATCGGGGAGTTCTTTGCGGGCCAGTTCGATGGCTTCACGCCCATTTGTGGCTTCGTAGATCGTGTATTCTCCCTGAGATTGTAAAATCCGGCGGATGAGTCTGCGGGCGTGTGGATGGTCATCCACAATGGCGATGCTGGAATATTGCCGGGGGGTGATTCTGCTCAATGCGCTGAGTAGACCCTCCTCGGGTTTTTCCTCCGGTGGTTTCTCAGGAATTTCCATATCCTGCACCCAGCCATCCCCCAGGATGGTTTTCTCCACCGGCATGGTATGCCCGGTCAGGTTGACAACGACAACATCCGCGGGGTCAATTTGTCCGGCCCTCACCATCTTAATCAGCCCTGCAAAAGCTACTGCGGAGGCTGGTTCCATGGAAAGACCTTCCATCTTGGCCAGAACATGGATGGCCCGGAACGCTTCTTCGTCGCTAACGCTTTCAAAGGTGCCGCCGCTGGCCTGTAAGATGCGCTTGCGCAGCAGGGTATATGTGCCTCCGGGGTCACCGGTGGCCAGGGTGGCGATATGCGTGCGGGGTGATCGAACAGGCTCAGCTTTTTCAAGATTATTTTTCCAGGCATGCACCATTGGTGCGCATCCCTCCGCCTGGATGCTGGCAATCGCAGGAATGCGATCGATGATTCCCATGGTTTTTAGTTCATCAAAGCCTTTCAGCACGCCCACCGGCCCCATTCCGCCGCTGACGGCTTGAATATACCAATCAGGGGATTGCCAGGGAGGGGTGGTTTCTTGTTTTTTAGCTTTGGGTGCTCCGAGTGCATGGGTGAGTTGCTCGCTGATTTCAAAAGCGATGGTTTTCATCGCTTCCAGCGCAGGAATAGAGCGTACACCTCGATCGAGATAAGAGCTTTGCTGGCGCTGTTGGGCGAATT